>JBCCIX010000599.1:0-2638 GCA_039028075.1 Bacteroidota bacterium
AACCGTAAACACGTGGTGGAGGCTTGTCATCAGGCGCTTAAAAGACTGCAGGTAGATTACCTTGACCTATACTTTTGCCATAGGCCGGATAAGCAGACACCCATTGAAGAAACGGTTTGGGCAATGCATAATTTGATCCAACAGGGTTTGGTATTGTATTGGGGTACCTCAGAATGGAGTGCACAGGAAATTATGGAAGCCCATCGCGTGGCCGAGCGATACAATCTCATTGGACCTACTATGGAGCAACCACAATACAATATGCTGGTACGTGATAAGGTAGAAGTGGAATACAGTCAAATTTATAAAACAGTAGGATTAGGTACCACTGTTTGGTCCCCTTTGGCATCGGGGATATTATCAGGAAAGTATAACGATGGTTTTCCGGACGACACACGTTTGGGCATAGAGGGTCTGGGATGGCTAAAAGACAGAACATTGGCGGAGGAGAATTTAAATAAGGTGAAAAAAGTGAGTGAGCTTGCCAAAGAGCTTGAGCTTAGTACGGCACTTTTGGCTATAGCCTGGTGCCTAAAAAATGAAGATGTGAGCACGGTCATTCTGGGGGCCTCCAAAACCAATCAGTTGGAAGAAAATCTGAAAGCCTTTGATGCCATGCATCGGCTTACAGATGAGGTCATGGGGCGAATTGATGAGCTGCTTGAAAATAAACCAGAGCATCCACCCTTTTAGTATAAAATAATTGATCAATGTTTAAACATTTAATTGAGCTCACCCGTTTCTTTTATGTCAATGTTTAAACATTAAAAAAAATTTAAAATGAGCTATTTAGAGAAAGAAAAAGAATTACAGACCATGGTCAACTCAGGTCAACTTATGGACGCTTTTGAAAAATTTTATGCTGAAGATATCGTGCTGGTGGAAGCGACCGGGGACAAAATCGAAGGTAAAGATGCGGGTAGAGCCCATGAGCAAGAGTTCCTCGGCAAGGTTGAGGCCTTCCATGGGGCTGGCATTACTAAAATAACGTCCAATGAAGAAGAGGCTACTACAATGGCTGAGGTATGGATGGAGTTAACCTTCAAGGGTACGGATGCTCCTATTAAAATGGAGCAGGTAGCTGTTAAACAGTGGGAAGGCGATCAGGTAAAACACGAGCGCTTTTATTACAATGCTTAGAAATGCTAAAACTAAAGACTTCCGAAGTTTCAAAGTTTCGGAAGTCTTTTCTCATAGTACGCAATAACCAAAACTCAGGATACATCCATCCGGATTCCTGATATTGAAGCTGTACATACCGTAATTCCTGGTACCTGTTGGGTTAATAGCTTCCTGTCCTTTCTCTTTTGTCTTTTTGTAAATCTTTTCTATCCAATCAGTTAAAATCATGATGGCTAGATTAGTTTTTGAAAGCGAATAACCATCTTCGCGATTCAAAAAAATGAGTACTGACGTTTGCACCAAGTTATGTAGCTACCTAAGGAGGTGAATCGTCCCACTAAAAAGTAATTTCAACATTTAGCTTATTCCTATGCTGTAGAGAGGGAGGCCAAGATTTTCTCGCATGTTTTTTATATCCACATAGTTCCTCTAGGGATCTGCAGGATATAGTTGTCGATGATCTTTGGTGGAGCAATTAACATTTGATTGCCACTGACCACGTCTGAGAAGTCCTGATCCAGCTTCTTTATAACGGCTTCTTTTCCGTTGCTATACTTTTCTGTCTAACTCTTGGTCATAGTAGTCGGGTGTAGTCGTCTGACCACTTTGAGTGGTCTGACGACCGTTGAGTTAAGGCTTTACCGTTTAAAAATATATCGGGTGATAAAAATGCCCTTGCCGTCAGGTGCTCCACCGTCACTTTCTACGGCACTGGTGATAAAGGCCAGTTCCCAACCGGCTTTGGTCATTTGATTTAGTTTTGACGATATGAGCGCGTCGTTAGAAGCAATATTTTGAAAGTTAATACCTGTTATGCTATAGAAGTTAAGCATTTTAGTTTCTTCCAAATTGTCCACCTTGATACTTTTCCGTTTGACTTGACCTTGGCCTGTATCGGTTCCGGCCATTCTTTCGGTTGTGAATTGTTCTACGTCAAGATCAGATTTGTTACTGATCATTCTTGAACGTCCGATCCCTCCGGGTACGATCGATTCTACCGTTGTAATTACAGCATATTGCTGTGCATTTGCACTTAATGCAGAGGAAACTCCTACGAGTGTTAAGATGATTATCCTTTTCATGATTTGAGCTGTTAAAAATTTAAATTTCTACTTGAATACAAATTGTGAGGGCAATTACCCTACCATTTATGAAAAATTAGTTTGTCATGGCCTTTTCATAAAGTGATGAACTGGAAACAAGTAGAGACAATTACCTGTTTGGCGATTAGTACAGGAAAAAGTTTATTAGTACGATGAGCACAATTATCAAAGGCTGTAGTGCTGCTTGGCCTACGTTAGATTATATGGACTGGAAAGAGACCCTTAAAACCATCCACTTATGGACGCAGATTGTTGGAAAAATTAGACTCAAGGCAATGCCATGGCAGAATCATTCTTGGCATACCACATTGTACATCACGGCGAGAGGGTTCAGTACCGGAAGTATGCCGTATAAAGATGGTATTTTCGAAATTGAGTTTGATTTTGAAAATCATGAGTTGATTATTTTTTCT
>JBCCIX010000600.1:0-2633 GCA_039028075.1 Bacteroidota bacterium
ATTTTAGCTTTTTGGCAAATTCCCTTAAAGCTTGAGATGATTAATACAAATATTAATAATTTCAAAATTTATTATTTTTCCAGTATGTATCGGTCAAATGTCAGTACATCTTCCTTTTGGTAGTAAGCTTCTCTATTGGCAATATAAAGACCGTCCTCGGCTAAGTAAAACATATAAGAGAAAGCCGATTTTGGGAGTAATGTTTCCCCTTGTTTTTTAAAATTTTCGTCTAAAATAATTATTGAAGTCCTAAAGTCCCGTACACCTTCTTCAAAAGCGTCAAGGCTTAATGGAGTATCCACAAACCTATAGTAAACCTTACGATACGGGTCAGGAAGCAAGATCCTATAGCAACCTTGTAAATACAGTAATTCAAGTGAATTTTCAGGAACTAAACCTTCTGTGTATCTTTTTGCCGGAGCAACAAATTTCTCCCTTAGATATTCGCTTGATGCAAGCGATGAGTCACCATCAGAAAAACGGATATATGGATCAATACCAAAACTTGCAATTCTAACATCTCCTTTCAAAGACTTTGAGACAGGGCCTTTTGTGAAGCCATCTTGATGCCAAAAGCCGGTGTCATAGATTTTTGGGTAAGACACACTGTAACTAAAAGTATCTTTTACATAATTGAGATCAATCATGGCATAACTACCGCTGTAATTTTGAGGTCCTGGAAGTCTTACGACTCCTGGAACGGATATAGTATTCGCTGGTGCATTATACAGCATGGGGTGGCTAGTACCGGCCCAAGGATGCGGGTCTCCTTTCCAGGAGTTTTTTGTAAGCAGCTTTTTATAAAAAACCGTGCCTGAGCTGTCGATTTGTGATAATATGCCCTCCCAATGTGAAAGCACAAAAATGGTATCAAAATTAACGATGTGAAAAGCCCAAGGTGTAGTACCTAAGGCATTAGGTCCTTCGGTTGCCAATGGTAACTTAGCCGCTAAACTATGATCATTTATGCTTCTGTTATAAATGTTAATTTCATCAGTATTGCGATTACCAATGGCCAAAAACCCTTGCCCATTGTAATTGAAAAGTTGAATGGCGTAACTGTGGAATCCGGTGGTGGAATCTAATGGGTACGTTTCCTGACCTCGTTGTTTGAGGATCCAATGGTCAACATTTCCTTCATCCTGACAGGCTAACAATACGAAAAGAAAAATAAGTGAATATCTCACTATGGTATGGTTTAACTCCCTCTGAATTATTCAGAGGGAGAGTTTATTTTAAATATTACTTATCCATTACCGTCGCACGTAAATCCTGGGGCTACACAAGTTGGCTCTCCGGCGATTGGAATAGACTGTCCAGTATTTTCAAAATCAGGACGATCTATTGGTGTAGAATGAGTAAAACTGGTCGCAAATATTCCGGCTACAGCAAAAGATATAGCTAGTACTTTTTTAAACTTTCTCATAATTCTAAAATTTTAATTTTTAAACAATTTTCCTTCTGTACAAAAGTTTAGTATAAGAATAGTATAAATAATATAGAGGGTACGAATCAAAATTGCAGATTTTCTTACATGTGTTTTGTAATTCTAATAAAATATGGTTTATTATGATTTTAAGCTTTGATAGTTAACAATAGTCAGTAAGATATTACATAAAATGAGAAAAAATTATTCAATTGTTATCAAGGAATCATGCGGCAGTATCTTATTTTATCCAGATTACCTTTCCATTTACTTTTCCTTGGAGCGCCACAAGTCGTGCTTGACTTTTGATTTTGATCAATAACCGGAGTGCTTCCTCTACCAAGGCCTTTTTAGTTTTTAGCTCGGAGCTTGTTTGATATTTATCTACATGAGCTCAATTCAAGCATGAAAAAATTTCAGTAATTGAGCGAATTAGAGATGCAGTTTTTAGTCCACTTCAAGTGGTCTGAAAACCTGGTTAAATAAAAAAGGCTAAACCTCGCGGAACAGCCTTTAGTACTAGTTTATTTTTGGTAATTAACTACCACACGCCTCGCACTCATCCGGATTGTCCAGCGAGCAAGCCATATCCGCTTGTTTTTGAGCTAAGGCAGCCGTTTCCCTTTCTGCTACGGTCTTCTGCACCTTGGGCGCTTCTTCCTTGGTTTTTTCCACCGTAAACTGGATAGCACTGGTAGCCGCTTTAGATCTCAAGTAATACATACCTGTTTTCAGGCCTTTTTTCCACGCGTAGAAATGCATGGAAGTAAGCTTACCGAAGTTTGGGTTCTGAATATGGATATTCAAACTCTGACTTTGGCAAATGTAAGCGCCACGGTCGGCAGACATATCTATAATAGCTTTCTGGGAAATCTCCCAAACCGTTTTGTAGATATCTTTAATATTCTGAGGTATCTCGGGGACATCCTGAATCGAACCATTAGCTTCTATTAACCTGTTCTTCATAGCATCGTCCCAAAGGCCTAATTTGATCAGGTCTTTCATTAAATGCTTATTAACCACTATGAACTCACCGGATAGGGTTCTTCGGGTATAAATGTTAGAGGTGTAAGGTTCGAAACACTCATTATTTCCTAAGATCTGTGAAGTAGAGGCCGTAGGCATGGGAGCCAATAAAAGCGAGTTACGCACACCATTTTTCTTTACTTGCTTCTTCAACGTATCCCAGTCCCATCGTCCTGAAGAA
>JBCCIX010000601.1:0-2632 GCA_039028075.1 Bacteroidota bacterium
CCTGGTGGTTGCCTTAAAAACGCTGCCAAAAAAGTATAACGACGACTCTTTCGCTTTTAGAATGTTGCTGAACAAAGTGTCTATTTTCGAACGTGATCTTAACGTGCATGGGAAAATAGAAGAGCAAGTGCTGATCCCGAAGGCGCTGGTACTGGAGAAGGCTTCTTTGACCCGTTAAAAACCATATGGCCTTATCAAGTTCTAACGGCTGGAATTTGATTTCTCTGAGACCCTAATTCTATACTTGGGATAAAGGTCATTAAACCCGGGGTATTGCTACCTCATAAGCGGTAAGGAATTTTGAAGTAACTAATACGCCATTGGATTACGTGATTCCGCTTACAGACATTTTCACTGTAATCGAAAATATCCTCAATTTATCCAATAGTAAGGACATAAATGAAATAGAAATTCCCGCATTGGCGAAGGATAAAGCATATGTTATTGAAGGCTATTTGAAAGAAAAATAGAATAAGTCTTTCATCTATTCTAGGACGAATAAAGTAAACCCGTTGAAAAAATCGAAACCTCGATTTCTTTAATGTTTTCTAGCTTTAAATAAGTGGCGTTCAAACCAACAGATATGATTACTAGATTCGTTATTATTCTCGTCTATTCCAGTTTAGTGCTATTTCTAAAACATAAACTGGTGGCTCAAGAGAAAGAACCGAAATTAAATAGAGAAGAAATCTCGGTTGCTATTGACTCTATCAGTAGTAAACTGAGAGTAAACTATGTATTTCCTGATCTTGCGACCAAGATGGTGCAAACTCTGAAAACAAATTTGAGAGCAGGAATATACGACTCGATAGAGTACCCAAAAAAATTCGCCAACCGTCTTACGGATGACCTTCAAAGAGTAAGTAAGGACAAGCACTTGAGAGTAATTTATAATCCGTCAATCATAGCAAGAGAAAACTCTATTACTGAAGAAGATCGCACAAATGAAGAAGCTGAATGGATTAAAACTTTAGTAGAGAATTTAAAGCGCGACAACTATGGGTTTAGGGAAGTCAAAATTTTAGAAGGTAATGTGGGGTATCTGGACTTGCGCGAATTTGTTGACCCGCAGTATGGGCAGGAAACATTGGTATCAACTATGCGGGTCATTCTCAATACTCAAGCACTCATCATTGACTTTCGTAAGAATGATGGCGGGCATCCCGGCATGGTAGAGCTTCTCGCCAGCTACTTTTTCTCCTCCGAACCTGTTCATCTTGCGAACCACTACAACCGGCCAAAAGATCAACTTACCCAATCCTGGACATTACCTAATGTACCAGGAAAGAGATTACCTGATATTGAATTATACATCCTTACCAGTAGTACGACCTTCTCAGCTGCCGAAGCATTTAGCTACTTCATGAAACACCTAGGACGAGCAACTATTGTGGGAGAACAAACGTCAGGTGGGGCTCATCTGACCGGATCAGTGATTGCCACCGAAGAGTTTTTTATTATGATCCCTCAGGGTAGACCTACTAGTGCGGTTACTAATGCTAATTGGGAAGGTATTGGTGTGGCCCCACATATTGAGGTAAGTGCGGAATCTGCTTTGAAAATTGCTCATACCAAGGCACTTGGAGATAATAAATGAAGCGTATTGGCCAACTTTACCGGCCATTTTGAAAATATACTCTATGAGCAAATTTTCGTCATAGAAAGAACGTTCAATGAGTTTATCCGGACGTTAAAATCAGTAAGCATACGGTGTGACATCGACTGAAAGATAGATTCCATCAGTGATCAGACGCTGGCGTTGTTACCGTAGCAAGTATTCATCCATGGGGTCAGTTAGGGGTTGTGATATTTTTGTAATCATGAAATTGATAACGAAAACAAAATGAAGCTTATACTGCCATTTGTAAGACATCTGATTCAATATAGAAAGTTGCTAACATGGGATAAAGGCATTAAAACGTATTTCAGTTATCTTTGTCTCAAGCTATTGTAAATTATAGTGCGATGAAAGCCTTGCTTCATATATTATTAATATTAATTTCCTTATCACTACTTCTTTTACAAGGCTGCATAGAAGATGAAGACGACTTAATCAGTCAGCAGGAATGTAGTTCCATTCCTTGCGCCATGTTAAATGGTATGATATCTACCGGTGATGGTCACGAGCCCTTTCAAGGGGCAGAAATAGAGGTATTGTGGAAAAATACGGTATATCTCGGAGGCGGTACAATTCGAACCAAAGCAAGAGGTCAAACCAACGAGGATGGGTATTACGAAATTAATTTTAGAGTAAGAGAAGACGAGCTAGAGGATGGTTACTTCCTGGTGAAAATATTTATAGACTCCAATTTTTTAAGTTGTGGGAATACGACCGAATATCATGATTTTTCAATTTCTCAACTGAGTAATGATAGTATTGTGACTACTCATTATGGAATACCCTATAAAGCATTTTTAAGCGTACATGCCAACGGCGCCTCGCAGATGGCGGATAATGACTATTTGTCATTCACCGCTACATCTCCCGCTGGTATTGATTTTCAAGGAGGTTGTGGCACGGTAATTTCATGGACTAATCAAAACCCAGATGAAACGTATCTTATTGAAGTGGCCGCTTTTCAACCAGTCATTGTATCCACTACGACGAGAAAGGGAGAAGAACGAACAAATC
>JBCCIX010000602.1:0-2614 GCA_039028075.1 Bacteroidota bacterium
ATAGACAAGTGTATCTAGAATTTGCATTTCGTAAGCTACCCCTCTGCGGTTTACTCCATTGGCTTCTCCTGTAACAAGATGCGAATCTGCTCTAGGGTTACTTGCTCTTTTCCAAACCCGTACACGGTCTGATTCTCGGGTAGCAAAAGTTTCATCCGGCCAAGTCACTTTTCCACCGACCAAGGTGATATGAAAAGTGGGAAAATCAATAGTACTTGATGAAATATTCTCAAGGGTTCTGGTACCTTCTATGGCAATATTATTGATAGAGTAATTTTCGAGCGTGGTGACTACGGTTGAACCCGGTAAAAACCTAGCACCGCTATACACTATAATTATTTTGCCTTTTCTCAAATTTCCATTGGGATCTTGACATCCTTCCTCACCAAAATCGATGGTTATAGTCCCACCGGTCTTATCACCTTCAAAGCTTACTATTCCTTCGCAAAACCTATCGTCAATTGGTTCGTCGTCAGCCACTTTTCCACCCAAAACACCACCTGTAGACTCAAGACTAAGACCTACCATATCGTCAACGTCTTCATACACAGCATCTACTTCGGCATCTGTCAAAGCAGTCTCCGTCAACTCACTGTCAATCGCAGTATCTTCAGTCTCATCGGTACATGCCGACAAGGCGAACATTCCTACCAAAAAGAAAAATCCTAATTTTTTCATCACTTCTAAATTTAAATTAACAATCACTTTCATCTTTTCTTCGTTTGTTTGTGATGCTTAGATGGCACCGCGTATAAAAGGTTTAATGGACATGAGTATTTTTTTAAAATCCCCTACTATTTTATTTGTAACTAGTGGTTTCTAATAAAGTGAAACTGTTCGCTTTCAAAAAAGTATCCTCGGACACTTTAAAGGCATTTTTCAGTCTGAAAAGGGAGGCAAACACCAATTAATTTATAATCAAAAACGTAGAATTTAAGATGAGATGTATTTTTTTTATTGGCTCTATACTCATAGCCTTAAGTTCTAGCGGCCAGGAAAAAGTAGAGATAGCTAAGCTCAAATATGATGGTGGGGGAGATTGGTACTCTAATAAAACAGCGCTACCCAATTTAATCACGTTTTGCAACGAGCAATTAGGGATGGACCTAGAAGAAGAGGAGGCCGTGGTCGACGTAGGCAGCCCCGATATTTATTTATACCCCTATGTTTATCTGACGGGACATGGAAATGTAGTTTTCTCCAACAGTGATGCTGAGAATCTTAGGAAATATCTCATTGCCGGAGGTTTTTTACATATAGACGATAATTATGGACTTGATCAATTCATACGACTTGAAATGAAAAAGGTATTTCCCGAATTGGAATTTATAGAATTGCCTTTCGATCATCCTATTTACAACCAAAAATTTCCATTTCCTTACGGTTTGCCAAAAATCCATGAACACGACGGCAAACCGTCACAAGGTTTCGGATTACTTTATGAAGGCAGGTTAGTCGCTTTCTACAGCTACGAATCAGACCTCGGTAATGGCTGGGAAGATCAAAATATTCATAACGACCCGGAAAGCAAAAGACAGCAAGCGCTAAAAATGGGCGCCAATATAATCTCCTACTGCTTTACCCAGTACCAATAATTTGGTTTTCTATCTTTCCATAGATACAGATCCATCAAAGGCTATCAAAAAAAGGTTGTTTGAACCACAACTTCATATTAACTAATATTTTAGTTGTTAAACTAAAGTTATAGTATTATACTTGCTATAGTAATTAAAACGAGTAGGGTGAAATGAAAGAATTAACGAGGGCGGAAGAGCAAGTCATGCAAATTCTGTGGCGCCTTAAAAGTGGTTTCGTAAAAAACATTATAGCTGAAATGCCGGATCCTAAACCTGCTTATAATACAGTTTCAACCATAATAAGAATACTTGAGCAAAAGGGTTTCGTAAAGCACAAAGCTTACGGAAAAACGTACGAGTACTATCCCGCGGTAGACAAGGCCAAGTACAGTAAGTTCTACCTTAATAATTTTCTTTCCGGTTATTTCAGTGGCTCCTTCGAGAGTCTAGTTTCTTTCTTCGCTAAAGAAAATGACCTTGATGTCAAAGATATGGATGATCTAATGAAGCACGTTAAAGATGACCTAAATAAGAAGACCGATGACTAGTTATCTCAACTTTTTTATTGAAGCCAACATTTGTCTATTGATTCTAGGTGGATTTTATTTTATTGTTTTAAATAAAGAAAGAAGTTTCCGCTGGAAACGGCTTTATATCTTATCCGTCTTGTTATTGAGTATATCCATTCCGTTAATACAATTTGAAAACCCATTTGGAAGCCCCATAAGTTTACCTGTGGCCAATGATATCCAAGCCATGATCTTACCTGAAATTGTTATTTCAGCAGAAAGTAGTGTTACGCCACCAAGCGCTTTTGATCTTTCGAGAGGTAAATTACTTGCCTATATCTATGGATCAGGGATAGTAATATTCACCACCTTATTTTTGTATCAACTACTTCAGATTTTTAGATTTTATCAGGTAAGAAAAAAGGATAAGTCTATTCAAGGTAACCACATATTAATCCCTACAAACGGACAGTTCCCTACTTTTTCATTTTTCAATTTGCTTTTCTTCGATAATACCGTTGATCTGAC
>JBCCIX010000603.1:0-2605 GCA_039028075.1 Bacteroidota bacterium
GTTAACCCTGAAATTAGCCTTGGGTTTTGCGTTCCGCATTAACCTTTTTCTTCACTGTGTTAACGCCATCTACTTTTTTATCATTCAGTACAAAAACTCCCAGCTAGAAGCGGAAACGCTGAAAAAGCAAAATGCCGAAGCCCGTTTTGAAGCGCTGCGCAATCAAATTAATCCCCACTTTCTGTTCAATAGCTTTAACGTGCTCAGCTCCCTGGTGTATAAGGATGCAGATACCTCCTCTAAATTTATTGATCAGCTCAGTAACGTGTACCGCTATTTGCTTTTCAACCAACAAAATAAGATCGTAAAGCTCAGCGAAGAGATCGCCTTTTTGGAATCGTATATTTATCTATTAAAGATCCGCTTTCAGGATAACCTGGACATCAAAAAAGATATTGCCGATCGTGTTCGCGATACCTACATTGCGCCCGCTACCCTCCAATTGTTAATTGAGAATGCCATCAAACACAACGTGGTATCTAAGGCCACTCCACTGTCTATCAGTGTGTTTTCCAACGGCAAATATTTGATCGTGGAAAACAGCATCCAGCTCAAAGAAGTCAAGGAGGAGTCTACCAACATCGGCCTGAATAATATTCGCGACAGGTACAATTACCTGTGCGGTGAAGATGCGGTGGAAGTCAGCGATAACGGGATGTTTCGCGTTAAAATTCCTATCATAGAGACGGAGCAATGAACGTCCTGATCGTAGAAGATGAACAGCTGGCCGTAGAAAGGCTGGAAAAGCTGATCCGGGATTATGATCCCAGTATCAACGTCCTTTACACGGTAGACACCGTCAAAGAAGCGGCAGCTTTTATGAGCAGCCACCAGGACAGTCTGGACCTCGTTTTTATGGACATCCAGCTGGCTGACGGCAAAAGTTTTGAGATCTTCGGAAAGATTAATTATTCCAAACCCGTGATCTTTACTACGGCCTACGATGAATATGCGCTCAGGGCCTTTAAGTTGAACAGCGTCGATTATTTGCTCAAACCCATTAAATACGAAGAACTGGATGCCGCCATTAATAAATACAAAGAGCTTTCGCGAAACCCGGCACCCCAGCCCGTGGTCGACAGCAAGCTCTTACAGTCGATTTTACAAAAAGGGGAAAAGACTTTCAAGCAGCGGTTTGTAGTAAAGTTTGGCTCCAGAATCCAATTTAAAAACAGTAATGAGGTAGCCTATTTCTACGCAGAAGATAAAATTTGCTACCTAATGTCTGCCTCCGAACGCAAGCGTTACGTCATTGACCACACCTTAGAAGAGCTCGACGACAAGCTACTAGACCCTTCCCTTTTTTTTAGAATCAACCGGCAGTACATTATTTGTGTAGAAGCTATTAAAGAAGTGAAAGCCAAAGACCAACGCCTGGAGGTGCTGTTGTCAGTCCCCTGCGAGGACAACCTTAAGGTAAGTCGAGGCCGCACCTCGGATTTTAAAGATTGGCTCAATAAGTAAAATCTACTATTTCGCAATCAATTTTTCAATTTTATTGTTAGTATTGGTGAAATGAAAGGGGTTTTCGTCTTACTACTACTACTGACTGTTGGAATAGCAGGAACATCAAAAGCCCAAGGCAACCTGGACTCACTCAAGGCGGAAATACTGTCTATCCGTGCGGATGTTGATAACATCAACCTTAATCTCGAAAAGTCCAAGAACAAATTTCAACGAGGCATATTCGTAGCCACCTTGGGCTATTCGATCACCATAGCCGGAGGTCTGATGCTCGGAAGGGATAATGACGAACTCGGCCAAGTGTTACTGGTAACCGGTGGGGCTACCGGTGGTATAGGTACCTACATGTTAGTAGATGCGTTTAAGTTTTTGGGAAGGACGAGAAGGAGTAAAAAGTAAGTGGGTTCCTTCCCCAGTTGCTTGGCAGGGTGTTCACCCCTCACCCCTCTGAAATTGTAAATTATAGGAAGACCGAAAGCCCTCTCCCCCAGGAGAGGGAGCACTATTTGAGCTTGCAGAACCCTCTAAAATAGTCGGGAACATGCACACCATGAGGTACAGTTTAACTGAATTGGCTAAAACCATTGGGCAGACCTCCCATTAGGGACCGAGGGTGCGCGCAGGCCAAAAACGGCCTTCATCGCGCTACCAGTAGCTATTTACGTACTTACTTTTCCTTATCTCACCTTACCTCAATGGTGAATGGCGTCCAGAGTCAACTTAGAATGTAGAGTACTTCGATTACTAAAACCCAGAGGGCAGACCTCCCTTTAGGGATCAGAGGGTGCGCGCAGGCCATAACTTTTCACCTTTAATTCTTTAATTCACTAAAGCGGCCTGTGGTTCATGCCGTGAAAACGAGTAAGTGAAGTGCGATTAATTACAGGTAGAGTAGGCACTTTTTCCAAAAAGCAGGGTCATCCTGACGAAGGAAGGATCTTACTTACTTTTAAAGTGACTATTTGAAAAGCTTAGTGAGATCCTTCCTTCGTCAGGAGGACTCACGGTACACGACAAAAGTTTCAAATCATATTTTCGGACGGATATATGTTGAAATCAATCTTTTTTTTCAGCGTCATGCTGATCCGGAAAATAGGAAGAAGCATCTTATTAAGCTATGAGAAGGAAAAATTTCAAAATA
>JBCCIX010000604.1:0-2574 GCA_039028075.1 Bacteroidota bacterium
CCTTGTTTTATAGTCTATCCACATGCTTACTACCATGAAAAATCTTCTTTTTGCGGAAATAACTTACATAAAAAACCCTTTAAAATATTTTATTAAATTTGCTCCAATTTGCATGTTTAACGTTCGCCAAATTTATTTGGTCTATAGTATTCAAAGTCGACTCTTTTTTATCTCATTTGGCACTTAGCGCATGTTTCTGACTTCTTTTCTGGATAACTCCAACGAAACAATACTCTTCGCCCTTTTCGGTGCTGTAATTATTTTATTCCTAGTTATAGATCTTGGACTTTTTAATAAAAAAGCACATGTAATTTCGACTAAATCTGCACTTTGGCAATCCATCTTCTGGGTAGCCATTTCGGTGGCCTTTGGGTATTTAATATATGCTTATGACGGTGGAGCAGAGACTTCGCTCACTTACTTTTCGGCTTATCTCACCGAATATGCACTTTCGGTTGACAATATTTTTGTTATACTCCTGATTTTACGATACTTCAAAGTCAAAGAAGAGTACTATCATAATATCTTGTTCTGGGGGATTTTAGGTGCTCTTGTTTTTAGGGCCATTTTTATTTTTTTGGGTGCCTTTCTAATCAGTAAGTTTTACTGGATACTCTACATTTTTGGTGTGTTTTTGGTTTATTCGGGGATCAAGATCTTTTTTGAGGATGGCGAAGATGAAATAGACCCTGGTAAGAACCCGGTGCTTAAATTTGCACGTCGGTACTTAAGTGTCACCAAGGGAGATTTTGGAGGAAGGTTCGTGGTTAGGCGCGGTGGAAAATTTCTTTTCACTCCTCTTTTTTTAGTCATCATATTAATTGAGACCACGGATTTAATTTTTGCAGTAGATTCTATTCCAGCGGCTTTCGCTATTACTCAAAGTGAATTCATTATTTATACCTCCAATATATTTGCCATTTTAGGGCTCAGGGCTAAGTTTTTCTTATTGGCGGGCATTATTGACAAATTCTATCTTTTGCAGAAAGGACTTTCATTCATACTGATATTTATCGGGGCTAAGATGCTTCTGGAAATATTTAGCATCCATATCCCCATCGTACTTTCTTTTTCGGTGATTATCGTCACGCTGATTGGTTCTATTATTATGTCGCTTGTTATTCCTAAACGAGCGGGCGGAAAGCCTAGCGGATAGCGGATCGAACCACGTCCTTGGGTAGTATTTTCAGCAGCTTTTCGTAAGTCCAATTCAGCGCATTAAAGTGAATGCCTCTGAAAAGTGGTAGTGACTGAAGTTGTTTTACAATAGCTCGCGAAAGTCGGTCTTTAGCAATTTTATTCACATCTCTTACGGACGCTTGCCTTAAACCGTCACACAGTTTTAAATCTGATTTGAACAGCCGTACGATTTCTTTTTTGTAATCCGTCAGTATTTTTTTTACACGATGAATGAAACAACCTTCAATCACCTCAGGATTCACCAGTTCATTGGGGCTGTGTGTTAGCAAAAGGGATTCAATTCTTACAAAGCTCGATTGTACATCTATATCTGTCAACTTCAATAATTTGCTAATATCTGCGACAAAGTTTGTTTCTTCATCGTCGAGTATCCCGTCAGACCAGATTGTGGCAATCGCCGACTCAAGCAGAAATTTACGGATAGCCCACGAATCGAATTCAGATAGGTCAATTTGGCTGAGTTGTGATCCGTCTTGAAGAAACTGGATGGCGGTCTTTTTGTGCCGTTCTCTCAAAAAAGTATGCTTGAGGAACAAGTTAAAAAGCGCTACTTCCCGGGGTTGTAGTCTGCGGTTGGTATTGGCAGCCGCAGCGATTACGCACAGTAGTGTGAAACTAAGTTGGTCTTTTTGATTTCTTAAATATGCTAAAAGAACGGTATCTACTTCCATAAAGCAGTACAACCTAAATAAATAGAGGTCAATAAAAATTTGCGCGTTATGGAAAAAATGAGGCCATACTACATCGGTTGACGGAACAATAATCTTAGAAACTCTTCGATGTATCAGTTTTTCTGTCTTAGCGTAAATACATTGTCGGGTTGGCAAAAGGCTTGCAAAAGCAGGAACCAGGTCAGGGTAAGTATGTTTAATGAAATCGTGTACTTTTGAAGGGCATCCGGGTAGTTGTTCATTGCTGTGGATTTGATTGTAAATAACAACTAGTGCGGAGGCCAAATAGGTCTGGCATTTGAGTTGTTTTGCTTCGCTTGTTTGATGCGCTGAAGCTTGCGCAATGGTCCAGAAATTGGCCATATGATAAACCTGCTCATCAGGATACTCTAGATTAGAAGGGACTTCAACGATGTCTGGCGTTGACTCCCATATGTTCTTGAACCACCCTGTTTTCACCAAGGTAAGTTAGCAAAGAAATCACTCTCTTGGAATCTGTATGCCATTATTTTCAGTTAACTCCTTATACCATCCGATGAAATCACGGGTTTTTTTACCCACCTCTCCATTTCCTATGACACGTCCGTCGATGTTCAGCACAGGGGTTAGTTCACCCATGGATCCAGTAACGAATACCTCATCTGCCGAGTACATCTCTGAGATAGAAATGCGCTTTTCCATTAGCGGAACACCATGACGCTCC
>JBCCIX010000605.1:0-2571 GCA_039028075.1 Bacteroidota bacterium
CTCCGTCTATATTAATAAGAATATGCTCATTCCTTACATCAGGTAGTTTGACGTTCATAACGTAATGGATTTTTCAGAAAGTAACGTATAGAAGGGTTCACATTCATTTAACAGGGGTTCTAGCCTGCCAGGGAATACTCCGGATTTGTCTTTATAAGGTTGGAAGCCATCGGATTTGTGGACGTTCTGATACCAGTACTTTGACCATACCCCATCCTCCGGAATCGGCCGGGGCCGCCAGGATAGCATGCAGCTATCGAAAGGTATACTTAGGTATAGGCATAATTTTTCCAAAATAACCCGAGGGGCTAGTAATAATTGCTTGGAATCTATGACCACCCAAGTCTCTTCCAATTCTTCAAGTTTTTTAACCAGCTCCCATTGCCTTTTCAGTCCGGTGTCTCTTAACGTAGGCTCAGGGATATGACGTACAAGAGAAGGTAGCATTTCTCTGGGATCACGAATTAGAAAAATATTCGAAAAATTGATCAAGAAGCTGTCGTCCAGATTGATCCAGTGATGGGCCATATTTTTAAGAAACCGATACGGTCTGGACCCTGGTTTCAGTTGATCATGGAGTACTTCCGTCCCGTTGCTGTTCATTGTCGCTAACACCTCTGCTCTACCGGGATGATCCACATTAACTTCTAAGAGGTAATGCCCGTATAAGGGTTCGTCCACCACCTCAAAATCAGTTCTTTGTGCAAAGGAATACATCAGTGCGGTAGAAACGTTTCTGGGACCTGACCATAGCGAGATTATACGCATAGTGAAAGCTATTAAAATTGGATAGAATAAACAATATGAATATCTTGACGGCATGACTGAATTGCTCCAAAGAAGCATCAGAAAGTTTGTCTTTGCTACCCTGCTTTTCGTGGCAAGTATAATTACAGGAACTACTGGATTTGTTTTAACAGAAAACTACAATGTGCTGGATAGTATGTATATGACCATCCAAATATTTTCAACGGTTGGGTTTAATGAAATAGAGCCTTTGAGTAACGCCGGCAAAGTATTTTCAATCCTTTATTTCACCATGAATCTTGGCATTTTTGCCTACATTGTGTCGGTTGTTTCTTCTTATTTATTTGAAGGTGAATTACAGAAAATTTTCAAAAAAATTACTTCAAAACGAGACATGAAAAAGCTGAGTAATCACATTATAGTTTGCGGATTTGGAAAAAATGGGGCTATGGCTTCTCAAGAATTGATGGCGGCAAAGAAAGATTTTGTGGTCATAGAAAGGGACAGCCAGGTCATCGAAGAGGTTCCCGAAGATAAACGTATCCTTTTTATTAATGGAAATGCCATTTTGGATGAGGTGTTGATCGAAGCAGGGATCAAGCGTGCTTCCACCGTAATTACAGCGTTACGTGAAGATTCAGACAATGTATTTATTACCCTTACGGCCAGGGAGCTTAATCCTGCGGTTAAAGTTATTGCCAAAGCTACTGAAGTAACTTCAGAGAAGAAGTTATACAGAGCCGGCGCTACTCACGTGGTAATGCCTGACTTTCTCGGAGGTGTTCATATGGCGCATTTGATCACGAAGCCTTACGTAATTGAATTTCTCGATCTGATCAGCGGAGTTGGTGGTTCCAAGCTGGAATTAGAGGAGGTAAGCTACACAGATCTTAAACAGGAGTACCGAGACAAAACCCTGCGCGATTTAGATATCCGAAATATCAGTGGAGCTACAGTTATTGGCTTTAAGGACGAATCCAAAGGCTTTTTATTTAATCCGCACTCTTCAAAGCAAATTACGGTAGGAGACATTTTAATAGTACTTGGAGAATCTGCACAGATAGAAAAGTTTAAAGGGAGCTATTTAAACTAGCGTTATCTCATTATAGTCGATAATTTCAAACATCTTTACTTATAGATGGAGATTATTTACCTACTCGTCGGAATAATTATGGGCGCAGGAGCGGCCTGGTTTATCGCCAGAGGGAAATTTCAGTCGGCGGGAAGCCAGGCGAATGCCCAACTGCTGATTGAAAAAGACCGGGTCGAGCAATATAAGTCGGATCTCAACGAGGTAAAACAAAATCTTGAAACTGAACGAAAAACCGTAATCCAGCTCAACAGCAAGCTCTCTTCTACTGAAGCTGATTACCGCAACTTACAGGAAAAGCTCAAAGGCCAAAAGGAAGAATTAGATAGCTTGCAGCAAAAATTTGCTTTCGAATTTAAGTCTCTGGCTAATGACATCTTTGAGGAAAAGAGTAAAAAATTTACCAACCAAAATAAAGTAAACCTAAATGAGCTACTGAACCCGTTAAAAGAGCGTATTTCGGAGTTTGAAAAAAAGGTAGAAACCAGCAGTAAGGAAAGCTTAGAGCAAAGCACTGCCTTGCGAGAGCAACTCAAGAGCCTCAGGGAGCTCAACCAGCAGATGAGCAAAGAGGCTGAAAACCTAACCAAAGCGCTAAAAGGCGATACTAAAGCACAGGGCAATTGGGGCGAGTTTATTCTTGAAAGTATACTCGAAAAATCAGGGCTCGAGAAAGGCCGTGAATATTTTGTTCAAGAATCGCACAGTACCGAGGAAGGTAAAAGATTCCAGCC
>JBCCIX010000606.1:0-2545 GCA_039028075.1 Bacteroidota bacterium
AAAGATTTTCATGTTGATGGTTTTATCAAGGACATTCAAGAACTCTTAAATAAGCCCGGTATAAAGTTTAGTGACTACGGTGATAATATGCCAGCAATTCCTGCGACAAGTGAACCTAAGGAATTTCCATCCCATGTCTTGATGGATGAGAATGACTTTTGGAAGATTATTGACGAATCGTTAGAGTCAAATAAAAATCAGTTTGATTTTTTAACTGAGTACCTAGCTAATTGCGATTTAATGCAGATTATAGGCTTTGAATGTAGACTACGAGTACTTATCATGGAGTCATATCATTACAATGTCTTAGCGTTGCATAAAATAATATCTGATCTCATCTCAGATGATAGCTTTCTCTACTTCAGATGCAATCTAATTTTATTGGGTAAAACTGTTTTTAAATTGGCAATTAAGAACCCTGAATCTTTTAAAGAGAAGCTAACTTTATTATCAACTGCAGAACCACTTTTAGCTGTGCCAGACGAGGCTTTTTTTAAAAAGTTAGGAAGAGATACTCATCAGGAATCTCCAAGCGCATTTGCTTCCCAGTTTTTAGATTATTCTACAGAAACATATAACATGTGTGGAGACAGTTGGAAAGTAGATGACTTAGGCGAATCTTATCCAAAACTGTGGCATAGATATCGACCTATTAATTAAGCGATTTGAGTGCTGTCAGGTTTTCCAACCTGTACAGCGCAATCACTCATCTGTTCAATGTGGAGTTGGTTTATCGACTCCAATTACAAAAGGTTACAATAAGGGAGCGGTTAAGTTTAAACAGTTAAGCAGAAAGGGGTTTGGAAACACGCGATAAATGGAAGAACGGCTTCTAAGGAAACTCTGAAACGGGTGGGACAGGTCAAGCCCAATCTAACTGCGTCTAAAGGAAAGACATTTAAAGAGGGGCAAGAAGTTCTTAAAAAAATTACGCCAAAAACTAGGCCACCAAAAGGTTTTTGGGGGAAAGTGACGTATTATGGTGGTAAAGCATTGGAATTTTTACAATATGATGGTTTACCCCCAGGAATAAAATAAGCTATGTATAGAATTCTCAAAAATTCTGGGCTCTTAATTTTTATTTATCTAGTAGTAAGTGCAATTTTATTTTTCACGAATACGATCAGCACCATTAGTCAAAGTAATATTGTTGTTGACTATAATTTTGCCTTCTCTTTCGGTCTAATGATTGGCTGGCTAGTATATAAATATGTAAATCGATGGCTGTACATTAGAGATTCCCCAACTTCTTTTTCGAATAAGAATGATAAGGTTTTTCAAAAAATAGCCACGGTTCTAAGATCGATATGTTTCAAATTCAATTCTAACAATCAAAACTTATCTTTTTTGTGCACCTTTAAATATGGTGATGAGATTATTTTTCAATTAACTCATAAAGCCCATTTTCCGGAGTTGTGTGATTCTTATCATGACTTAAAATTTGGAATTGCCTTACATATTAATTTGAAACAGCTTTCAAATGCGCAATTAGATTCGCTTGATAAAATATTAAACGAAGAAGCTCAGGAGTTAAATATGCCAATAGATAAATCTGACTATTATCTAGTCAATATTGAGGATAAAATTCGTTTTGGAACCTATTTAATCTATTTGATTGTAAAAGATGTATTTGGTATCGAACATGAAAATGATTTGGTCGTGGACATGGAAAGTGAGGGAAAAGTACCATACGATGTGAGAGCAACAGATTCTTAAATACAGTCAGGTTTTCCCACCTGTACAGCCTTCACGCGACCCCTGGCCAGTATTGCCATAACTGCAGCGATTGGTGCGGGTACCTCTGCGGTGGCTTACCGCTAGTATTGCTTTGAGTGATGGTGGTTTTAACAATTGGGATTGGGGTGAATTTGGTAAAAATATAGCCATAGGAGCTATCAGTGGAGCCTCATCTTTTGGTGTTGGAGAGGCATTTAAGGTAGCCAATGGCGTACAACTCACTACCAGTCAAAAATTACTAAAAGCAGCAGTTCATGCTCATGTGCAAGCTAGTATTTCCGATGCTACAGGTGGTGATTACTTGACCAGTGCTGCTTCAGGTTTTGTTGGGGGCGTAGTTGGGGGTCAGGCTTCCAAATTAGGGAATGTGGCCGTTATAGGTTCTTCAATCCTACTAGGAGGTCTGACCGCAGAAGCAACAGGTGGGGAGTTCTGGAGAGGGGCAACAATTTCAGGAATAGTTGCCGGGGCGAACCACGTAGCACATGAAATTGGCGCGAACATTGCAAAAAAGGTAAGAAGTAATCGGCATAGACCACGCCCCCAGAGAGATATTCGTTAAATGATACCATTATCAATATTGAAACCGAAGCAAGAAGGGTAAAGGCAGTAAGTTTGATAAACTTTTGATGGCCAGACACGAAACTTATAAACCTACCTTTCCGATGTATCGGAGATACGGGTTTGGGTTTAAAAAGAGCCACTTTCTAATTCTGTCTTCATTACTGAAATAACCGGAAATTCGTTTTTATAGAAAAGGCAAATTAATAACAGGTATAATTGATTGGTTCTACTAGCGAACAGGATC
>JBCCIX010000607.1:0-2538 GCA_039028075.1 Bacteroidota bacterium
GTACTCACAACTCTGGGCAGTCCAAATAACGAAAAAGGAGGGTCATCCGGATGTATGGCCATTTTAACACCTGCAGTTTCAGCTTCCGGTATAATTTCTTTTAGAAATTCAACGAGATTGGTCTTTAACGTACTTGCATCTATGTCCTCATATTCAGCCAGTCTCTTTTTGAAGTCAGCCACCGAGTAAGATTCCTCACTACCGGGCAGTCCGGCAGTGATATTGTGGATTAACTTCTGTTTCTCGTCTTCACGTAAGGCTTCAAACTTATCTTTTGCTTTTTGAATCTCATCCGGTGTGTAGTCGGCGTTTTTCCGGTTCAGAATAAAAAGATCGAAGGCGGTCATAGCTGCTTTATCGTATCTTAAGGCTTTGGAACCGTCCGGTAATTCAAAGGAGAGATCCGTTCGTGTCCAGTCCAAGACCGGCATGAAGTTGTAACATATCACCGAAATACCCGCATCACCCAGGTTGCGAATGGTTTGCTTATAGTTTTCAATGTACTGATTACACTTCCCCTTGCGCGTTTTTATAGTTTCATGAACCGGTACACTCTCCACCACCTCCCAGGTAAGGCCGGCCTTTTCTATTTCTTCCATTCTTTTTCTGATCTCAGAGCGAGACCACACCTCTCCATTGGGTATATGATGCAGAGCCGTTACAACACCTGTGGCACCCGCCTGCCGAATGTCTGAGAGTTTTACCGGATCACCTGGTCCGTACCAACGCATAGTTTGAATGAAACTCATAACCTATACCCCACTAAATGCACTAAATCCTCCATCCACTGGAATTACAGTGCCTGTCACAAATTTTGAGGCATCGGAACATAGCCAAATCAAAGTGCCAATGAGCTCCTCCGGTGAACCGAAACGTTTAAAAGGCGTGTGTTCGATAATCGTTTTGCCACGGGCCGTCAGCGAACCGTCCTCATGGGTTAATAACGTTTTGTTCTGATTGGTAAGAAAAAAACCGGGCGCAATCGCGTTAACGCGGAAACCCTCCCCAAATTTACTTGCCAGTTCTACGGCGAGCCACTTGGTATAATTGTCAATAGCGGCTTTGGACGAAGAATATCCCATTACTCTGGTCAAGGGTTGCTGCGCGGACATGGAAGAAATATTGATAATGCAGCCCTTTTTACGGTCAATCATAGATCGAAGAAATACCTGGGTAGGAATTACCGTGCCTAAATAATTCAACTCCAGTACTTTTTTTGTATCCTCTATCGAAAGGTTGAGAATATTTTGATCGGGACCAATGGTGGCTCCCGGCATATTTCCACCGGCTGCATTTATCAGAATATCCACCTGGCCAAAATCCGCTATCACCTGATCATGAGCTGTGTTCATCACAGATTCGTCAAGCACATCGGTTTTGTAGGATGTTATGCGCCAATTTTTACCAGTAGCCTCTTCTTGTAATTCGAGTGATTTGTCGGGATCACGATCCAGCAAGATTACTCTTGTACCTCTCGAGGCTAAAGCTCTTGCCATGGCTGTTCCAAGAACACCTGTTCCCCCCGAAATGGCAGCTACCTTATTTTCAAGATTAAAAATTGATTCGGACATAGTTGGGATTTTCTAAGAGCTAAGACGGCATTCACCTTTGACTACCCTTACTCTCGAGTATGGTATTTTTGCTTAAGCGATGAAAATAATAAACATCAATCTATTGATATTCTTAGGTGACGAACAACACCTATGTGTTTTAGTCTTTATTTTCCAGTAGTACTTCTTTGCCCGCCATAGTTACATTGTTCATCACGATATCTGTGGTGTTTTTAAACTCTCCTACTGTACCCGCTTTTTCAACCCGAATATCGCTTAGAAAAATACGTTCAATAGGCTGACTTCCAACTCCGACGATTTTAAAAATACTTTCCTCTACGCGCTGGCAAGTAATGTTTGACACGTAGAAGTCATTGAATTTAGTAGGATAGTTATTTCCTCGGTAGCCGTGATAGTCCATTCTAAAGATGAACATCGCTTCTTGGCAGCTTTCAATGGTGGTATTTCGGATGAAAACATTTTGAACCTGTCCTCCTCTATCGAGATTACATTTGAAATTTAGAGCGTGCTTACCCTGTCCAATAGTATTGTTTTCGGCAAACATGTATTGGACACCACCGGACATCTCCGACCCAATACATAAGGCATTTACCCCACTCATGAGTGTGTTATTTCTTACGATTATGTTTCGACTTGACGGCCGATTCCAGGCATCCTGGTCCCGCCCTGCCTTAATAGAAATAGCATCATCATGGGTCTTTACCGTGCAGCCTTCTATGAGCACATCCTCGCAACTATCCGGATCTATTCCATCGTCATTAAGCACTCCGCCTGAAACATCTAGATTTCGGATGGTAATATGCTTTGAGAAGACAGGATGAATAGTCCAAAACGGACTGTCGCGAATGGTAAAATCGGACATTAATATGTTCTTACATTCATAAAATTCTATCAGCGTAGGCCGTAGATAATGCATCTGGCCATCTCCAAACCCGTCATCCTTACCGTTTCCGTCCGCATCCATGAA
>JBCCIX010000608.1:0-2529 GCA_039028075.1 Bacteroidota bacterium
AAGAGGAAAGACTTCCATGTTCAAAAGTTTATCTCGGATGAAGAACTTCTTGATGAAGAATTAGTTAATCGAGTAGCAGAAGGTCTGAAAGCCGCGCATGCGTTGGTCCACTTTCAGAATCGCGCCTTGAAATAAATAGAAAGCCCGTGGTTTAGATGAAGCGAGCAGGTACAGCAGATTTAAGATTATCCGGCGGCAGCATTCCGCCGTGGCTTTTCAAACGTATGAAGAAGCTGTGCCTACCCATTGTAGAGTCTATTCTCCAAGAGTATGGGCACAAACATTTATTAAGTAAATTGTCGAATCCGTACTGGTTTCAGAGTTTTGGTGCCGTTATAGGGATGGATTGGAATTCTTCCGGTGTGACTACGGCAATTATGGCAGCTATGAAATCATCACTCAACCCGCATGCAAAAGAGCTGGGATTGTATATCTGCGGAGGGAAGGGAAAGGAATCGCTAAAAACACCTGAGGAGCTTACTCAGATTGCTGAGGCTACTGGAATGGATGGAAACCTCCTGGCGCGATCGAGCAAATTAAGCGCAAAGGTTGATAACACCGCTGTACAAGATGGTTTCAACTTGTATCTGCACAGTTTTGTGTTGAGCGCTGCAGGCGATTGGTCGGTAATACAGCAGGGCATGGAACCGAAAAGTGGGGTGGCCCGAAGATATCATTGGCATTCTGCAAATGTTCAATCTTTCACCGAAAACCCTCATGCAGCAGTATGCGGCGAAAATCAAGGGGATATTCTGAATTTAGTACATGCTAAGGCCAAATCGACCCAAAAGGGTATTATGGAAATTGTTGCGGAAAACCCTGAGCTAATACTCTCTGAAATTCCGCATATGAAATTGCCCACCTACGGTGAAGTAAAATCTAAAGATGTTGACATTAAAAGATTAGGTGCCATACTCTGGTTAGCCAATGAACAACAAACCCATTCTTTTGAAGAGCTACTCTTGCTGAAAGGCCTTGGGCCACGAACGCTACAATCGTTAACACTCGTCAGTGAAGTTATTCACGGCACACCTTCCCGCTTTCGCGATCCGGCTCGTTTTTCTTTTGCACATGGGGGTAAGGCGGGAAAGCCTTTTCCAGTACCTACTGCAATATATGACGAGACTATCACCGTCCTTAAAAAAGCGGTTGAACAGTCCAAAATAGGGCATTCGGAGCAGTCCAAAGCCATTGAATCGTTGCACAAAATAGCCGAAAGAGCAGAAAAAGACTTTATACCAAAAGACGATCTACAGGCCGTAATTAAAAAGGAAAATGAGCGGTCTGCTCAATATGGTGGAAAGAGTGTTCCGATGAGGAAGAGATGCGAAGGCGGCGAACAGCTGGGGTTCTTCTAATGTATGGTATGGATTATGACTACTTAATTTTTGGCTGCCATTCAGGGCTGTAGTAGGTAGAACGACCTCCCACCGTCAGCTTTTGTATTTCAGCTCCCGTATGATGGCAAATTGCCCCTTCTCTTCGGATGTGAATAAAGTAATCTTCCGGGAAAAGCCGGTACACCGCTTCTTTGTCAATGGCGAGTTTAATCACTTCCTGCATACGATCGTAGATGGTCTTCAATTCTACTTTAGAAAGTTGATCTACTTTTCGTTCCGGGTGAATTTTCGACTGATAAAGGATCTCGTCCGCCATCCAGTTGCCAATTCCTGCCGCAACAGACTGATCCATAATAACAGCCTTAATATATGTTTTCCTCTTATCCAAGGAGGAAAGAAAATCTTCAAACGATAAGTCTCGGGCATCTGCACTGAGGCCTACTTGCTTTTGATAAGCTTCAATGCTAGTAGTAAGATTATTCCAGCCGAATTTTCTTCTGTTCAGAAACCCCAGGTGGTAACCGCTGGCAAAGCTGTACACAATATGCGCATATTTCGGTCTCGCTTCCGGGTCGTGATAATACTCCGGCTTTCCCGTCATCCCGAAATGCATGACCAGGATATGATTTCCCGTGGTTTTTAGAAAAAGATATTTGCCTATTCGCTGCGTTTCCGTGAAGGATTGGCCAATTAACGCTTCTTCAAATAGTTCCAAATCCTTCTTCAATAATCTCTGATCGGCGCAATCTATACCAACGATCTTCTGGTCTAGCGAAGTGTTATCGATGTATTTCTTGTAGGTTTCTACTTCAGGGAGCTCAGGCATCAATTTGTTTTTTACTATTCAACCAAAAATCTAAAGGATGGTTCTCTGAGCAACTGTATGTTTCACTGGACTTTGCAGGATATTGTCAATGGACTATTACCCCGCTTATGGCTAAATTTTAACTTTTTTCAGCACTCCTCCGGGTCATTCAATATCAATTACAGATACAGAAGTGAAAGAAAACGATTCGGTAAGTTTGCCTACAGGTATCGGATTTCCTTTAAGTTAAATAGAACTAGGCACTTAGCTATTATTATTATTTCTTATATAACATTTATTTGCTAATAGGTTATTCAATAGAAAGCCAGTTTTTATATATTTTTTTCAAGTTGTTATTTAACTCAAAAATCAATGCGAGAACCG
>JBCCIX010000609.1:0-2521 GCA_039028075.1 Bacteroidota bacterium
ATGATCTCCTTAATGCCTAGAAAGCATTCGCTTTTTGATCAAATTTTTGGTAAGACCCATAGCCGTAAAATAATTCTCCATACGGAGGTACCGTTGTTGGCCCTTCCCGGATAATAATGACCTTTTTATAGAGACTCCGTCGAGGAAAATACCCTGCATCTAGATACTTTAATCAAAGCAAAAAGTTCGCTTCCAAGGAACATTCCATACGTATGGGGCAAAATAGTAAGGCATGCCGAAGCAACGCGTAGGAACTATGATACGCAGAAAAACCGCTACGTGCATTACTGAAAAAGATCTCTCCTCCCGATAGCCATATAGCCATCGGGATACGAGATGGCTTCTTTGAGACACGCCCAGGTTAACTAGCAATTAACTAACCTGAATATTAGGGTCCACGATTTCCAGGTTTTGAGCATTGAGCATGGATTTTGGAATACTTTGTTTAATGGTTTCGGTCAATTTATGGATCATTAGGTCCTTATTCGTTTTTGAACGTTTAATTAATCCAACCTCTCGCGCTTTTAAACGCTTCTCTCCTATTTCGGTAATATTATCTTCTTGATCCGCGCTCAGCATTAAAGTGGTAAGCTCCGGAAGTATGGTCATCCCTCCCTTGCTGTCGACGATTCTGATCAATGCGTCGATGGAATTGCTGCGATAGATAAAGTCTTTATTCTCTCTCATTTTAGATACATCGCAAAAATTATTCATCTGATCTCGAAAGCAATTTCCTTCATCCAGTAGCCACAATCTACGATAATCTATAGTCGACAACGTGCGCTGCAGTTCAGGTACTTTATTTGAGGCATAGAGGAAAAACTTTTCATAAAATAACACCTCAGTATCAATGCCACCTGCGCTAAACGGGGTAGACAAAATCCCCACATCCAGCTGACCGTTGCGCACACCTTTTACCACTTTTTCTGTGATCATCTCATTAATATCCAGAGCGATCTCGGCATATAGGTCCTGAAAAGAATACGCAAAAAGCGGCACTAAAAATGGAGCTAAGGTCGGGATTATACCAATTTTTAAACGGCCTTTTAGAGGTTCTGAAATATTCCGGGCAAAGTCCACCAGGTCGTGAGCCTCATGGATGATCGCGTTGGCTTTTTCCAAAAACGCTTTTCCTTCTTCCGTAGGATGAATAGGATTCTTTGAGCGGTCAAAAAGGATTAACCCTAATTCCTTTTCTAACTTACCCATTTGTAAGCTTAGAGCAGGTTGACTAATCTTTAAATGTGCTGCGGCCTCCCGGAAGCTTCCGTATTTCTGTAACGCCAATGCATATTCAAGTTGCTGAAGTGTCATAATTATTTCTTATGCTAAGATAAGGTTAATAATTATTTCTTATGGTAATTTGCCACTCGTTTATAACGTTTACTTTTACAAAACTTCGGGAGCGTAACTCTAATAAAAAGAATGACACTACAAGAAGCCATCGATAGAGAAGACATAAAGGCCATTGAAGCCCTACTGAAAGAGAGTCCCAGCCTGGCTAATCAACCAGATAATAGAGGATTTACACCTTTAGTGTTAGCTACCTATCTCCAGAAGGAGCAGGCTACAAAAGTGTTACTCGCTCATAATGCCGATGTAAACGGACAGGATGCCAATGGAAATACCGCCCTAATGGGCCTTTCCTTTAAGGGTCTCAAAGACTTAGCGCAGTTGTTGATAGACGCTGGGGCTGATGTAAACCTGAAAAATAAGGCAGGTGATACAGCACTTACCTTTGCTCGTAAATACAGTCAGGAGGACATGGCAGAACTTCTGATTAGTAGTGGTGCCCGGGACTGAAAACGAAAAATGGAAAGGAATGCGTCGCAACCTGCTTCCCTTAATTGTACCAAACTGCATATCGTTTTCTGCGTAATTCAAGGGCCAACTCCTCTTCCATTTTAAGCGCCGCCGAACGAGAAGCAAGCGGATCGATATGGTTATACAGATTCGGGCGAAGGTACAAACCATATTTTTGGACAATCCTTGAAGATAGTTTATGACCCTTCTTGTTTCTATATCCGCGTTTGTGTTGCAAAAACCGTTCTTTGGGCGTTTTGCTGGTCATGCCTACATACAAACACTCTAAGACCCCGTTGAATTGCGGATTAGCCGCACGGAACCTGTCGCTCTCGGTAAATACTTTTTTCGACAATTCGATCACATAAACACGGTAATTCAATCTTGGCATATGGCTTTACTATTTTTATCCCTCATTACTAATTTCGATTAAGGCACGCTTCTACTTCCCATAAAAAATAGAAATCAGAAGGTTACTTTCAAAGTGATCGAAGTTCACACACCGTTTCGAAATCGTATGATTTGGCTAATGCTGACTAAAATTACTAACGTATTCATAGAGGTAAAGCCTACCCACGCAATTCTTAATCCATGTTAATATAATCAGTTTACCCAATTAGTACTTTTAGTAAAACCAACGAAACATCCTCCTATGATTACGCTAGACGATAGGAACACCGTCATTGCGGCAATACTGACTTTGGTAATAGGTAGGCTA
>JBCCIX010000610.1:0-2520 GCA_039028075.1 Bacteroidota bacterium
CACCGGTCAAACCCCAAATGAATTCATCACCAATATAAGATTAACCAAAGCGTCTCAAATGATCTCAACGCATCCGGAGACATCCATATCGAGTGTTGCCTATTCGTGTGGATTTAGTAATCCAAGCTACTTTAGCCGGGCCTTCAAAAAGAAGTACGATATATCCCCTGTAGACTACAGAGTGAAATCCCAGTTTGAAACGACTTGATTATAACAGATCAACATGCTCAAAACCTATGTGAGTTATTCTACGTGGCTAAAAAGGGAAAACTCAATTGGAAAACGCGTATTTCACGTGAAGATGTGATCCTCTAGGGCTGGAAAATTGGAACAGCATTACAGGCAGCCTAATAACACTCTTATCTTAGTATTTATAAGTCTTTAACGCATCTAAATCCGGTGTGATTCATGCCTGAGTCCTTGGAAGATTTCATTCTTCTTGCCACTCTGTAGCCGCTACAGTAACTATCATTACACAAAAAAGACCCCCCTCGAAGCGAGTATTTTTCTACGTAAGGTTCAGCGGGATCAAAGGATTCCCGCGGCCCTTGGGGATTCAATACCGATTTCTGTTCATCACGTCCTTTATAAGCATCATACCGGTATTTATCCTGGCACCACTCCCATACATTGCCGCCCATATCGTATAGTCCATACCCATTGGCAGGAAAAGACTTGACCGGAGCACTGCCAAAGAATCCATCTTTTTCCAAATTTTGATACGGAAAAAACCCTTGCCAAAAGTTAGCTCTTCGGTAAGATTCCTCCGCACTTTGATTTCCCCATGGGTATTTAGGGTCTTTCAGTCCCCCCATGGCTGCCCATTCCCATTCAGCTTCCGTAGGTAGTCTTTTACCGGCCCATTCTGCATATGCTTTTGCATCGTCCCAGGCAATATGCACTACGGGGTGATTCATTTTATCATGAATGTTTGAATTTGGCCCTTCGGGTTGTCGCCAATTGGCTCCAATAGTCCAGGCCCACCACTGAAAGTAGTCGCTCAGATTTACGGGGCCTTCTGTCGCTTTAAAAACAAGTGAACCCGCTTTTAGCAAAGAATCGGCGGGCTTAGGTGTATTGGGTGGAAGATCCTTACTCATTTCCCGCCAGTCAATATCTTTCTCTGCCACGGTAATATAGCCGGTGGCTTCTACAAAGGCCTTAAACTGGGCGTTCGTAACCTCGGTTTCGTCCATATAAAATGCAGAGACGCTCACAGTGTGCCTGGGAAACTCGTCAGGATCGGCCTGTTCACTTTTACCCCCCATGGTAAAGCCTCCCGAAGGAATTAGTACCATACCCTTAGGAGTATCGACTTCTTCCTGTTTCACCGACGAAGTTTTGCCTGTACACGAAAGTAAAAGCACAAATCCTAAAATATATACAAATCTACTACCAGGGTTCATAATCGTCCATTCTGATGACCTAAATATCGCAAAGAGTTGTCAATTCGATACGGTTTTATCTTCCGGATTCACAATGTGCTTGATCATTTTACAGCAACAGTTCATCGCATTTTCTTTATTCCATTGTTCCCTTTGCCATGACCAAGATCTTTAGGTGAGCGGCCAAGAGGTTTGTAACTTACCAGAAAAGTGCGTAGAGTACGGCACAGATAATACATGCCGCAAATGCCGTTACATTAAATATTTTATGAGTTTTAAAGATATTGTCTCCCAATACTATGCCCTTTTCATCATTTTTGCCCTTCCCTTCGCTCAGGCTGATAACGATGATCACGACCATAGTCAGTAGTGCCGTCAATCCCATTTGATGCATCCAAGGTAATGAGGTCAATAACTTCAGCGCCATCGCACTAGGAACAGACAAGATCGCACCTACTATGGCGGCATTGTTGGTGGTTTTCCTCCAAAAAAGACCTAGAATGAATACCGCCAAAATACCCGGACTTACTACACCAGTGTATTCCTGGATATACTGGAAGGCCTGGTCGATCCCACCCAGCACGGGGGCGATAATGGAGGCGATAATTAGTGAAACTGCTGCCGTAAGTCTGCCGACCTTCACCGTCTGTCGGTCTCCTGCGCTTTGGTTAATGTAGGTTTTGTAGATGTCCATGGTGAAGATAGTGGAAGTAGAGTTGAGCATAGAAGCCAGGGAGGAAACAATGGCAGCCGTTAATGCCGCCACTGCTATGCCTTTCATGCCTACAGGTAAAAGTTGTAAGAGCCATGGATAGGCTTGATCTGATTTTGTGGGAACATTGGCAACCGCCTGTTCGGATAATCTGGCCAGGATATCGGGGTCATTGACCATGACATAGGCCGCGATGCCCGGTATCACCACTATAAAAGGAATCAGTAGTTTTAAAAAAGCCGCCAAGACTATACCGTTCTGTGCCTCTTTTAAAGATTTAGCCGCCAGTGTCCGTTGAATGATGTATTGGTTGAAGCCGAAGTAGTAAAGGTTAGCTACCCAGAGCCCACCGACCAGGACCCAAATCCCCGGCAGGTTATCGTACTCGGGGTTACTTTCATCCAGAATCATATGGAAACGGTC
>JBCCIX010000611.1:0-2496 GCA_039028075.1 Bacteroidota bacterium
AACTGAAAGAGGGTGAGGCTTTGGTATTTTTTCTCCATAATTTTGATCGTTAAATATTACTTTAAGTTACTGAAAAACAATAGTTTAACCAAGCAATACCGCCATCAAAAATAAAATATTTACTAAGTGCCTACTTCAATATTTTAAAATTTAATCATTTTCCGGGGTACCCATTGCTTTTGGTTAGACGTCCATATTAATACGTAAGCATTAATACTGGAAACAAACATGAAAATCACAAAAGAACTTCTTGAAAGACATAGTATAGGTTTATGTACAGAAGAGGAAAAAAAGGCAGTAAAAGAGTGGTTTGACACACCCGAAAATCCTTCTCAAGAAGCTCAAAATAAAGTTAGCCTGAAAATAAACAGAAAACGGCTTTGGTCTCGGATATCACGGGTATCACCGGAGTTTCAAGGTGCACCAGGCACAAGAAATAATGGAACTATCCCCCTGCATAAGCGCATGATGCGTTACGCTGCGGCTGCGATTATTTTGTTTACAGCAGGATTCTTCACTTACCAATCGCTTTCAGACAACTCCTTGGGTCTTTCCGGAGGTAAGGAAAAGAAGCTCGCATTAAAAACCATTGAGACTCAAAGAGGAGAGAAAAGAACTGTAACCCTTTCCGATGGATCCACCATACAGATGAATTATGAAACCAAAATTAGAGTTCCAGAGCAATTTGAAGGAGATGAGCGCATTGTGTACCTCACCGGCCATGCCCACTTTGATGTCACCAGAGATACAGAGCGTCCATTCATCATCTATACAGAGGAAACAAAAACCGAGGTACTGGGAACTTCTTTTGATATTAATACAAAAGGTAAGGAAGAAACTGAGGTCATCGTGACCAGTGGAAAAGTAATTTTCTCAGAAAAGGATCAGCTAGATAACTATATAACACTAACCGTAAATGACCGGGCGGTACTTAGCTCCGATCACAGCATTGCCACGAGTGAAGTAGATGCATCAAAACTGACTGCGTGGAAGGAGAACAAACTGGTGTTTGATGATCAGTCTCTGAAGGAAGCAATCAAGGTGCTAGAACGCTGGTATGATGTGGAAATCAAGGTGGAAGACCCGGAGTTGTTATTGATATATTTCAAAATATCTCTCGATAACCCTTCACTTAAGTCCGCCCTGGATGAGATCAGCTTTTTAGCCCAATTCAAATACCGCATTGAGGGCAATACAGTCACAATTTATTCATAACGAACAAATAGAAAAGGTTTTGTCTAAAATCAGCATCATAGTAATGGCATTTCTATTGCCTGTTATTCGAGTCTTCTCACAGCAAAGTGTTCTGGATGAAAAGCTGACCATTAGCTTCAATGACGTCTCTGTTGAAGAGGCGATGGAGCAAATCATCCAAGAGACCGGTACTACCATCAACTACCTTTCTCGTCAGGTACCACAGAATAAGAGGGTAAATAAAGCCTTTGAAAATACCAGGTTGGGCGATATTATCCGTGAAGTATGGGATAGTGATGAACTTAATTTTAAAGCGAGTGGACGGGTCATTTCCATCCAGATCCATCAAAAGAAAAAAGAGGAGATTCGAATTGGTCACCTTACAGGTCAGATAACAGATGAAAGGCATGAACCTCTGCCGGGTGTGACCGTTTTGCTATTTGATACAAATACAGGCGATATCACAAATAATGATGGCAGGTTTGCTGTAAAAAATCTGGAGGCCGGATCTTATCACTTAATCATTTCCAGTGTTGGCTTTGAACAAACCGAGCGAACAGTAACCGTTTTAGGAGGAAAAACAACTGATTTTGAAACACGTCTCATTGCTTCGGCAGATGAGTTGGATGAGGTGATCGTAGTAGGTAAAACAGAGAGCCAGGTACTATCACAACAGCCCATACAGATTTCTTCCATCAACCTAACACCCCTACAGGATGAGTCCTCAGACGTAATAAAAGTATTGGACCGAACCAGTGGTGTGAGAATCCGGCAGTTTGGAGGACTGGGAAGTCCGGCTACTATACAGCTAAACGGCCTATCGGGTAACGCTGTGAGGAGGTATTACGATGGTGTGCCCCTGGAACTGTTGGGGGGAGGAGTACAATTGAATAATATTCCCGCGAATGCAGTAGCAAGAATAGACGTTTACAAAGGGGTCATGCCTATTGATGTGGGTACTGATGCCCTCGCTGGTGGAATTAATGTGGTAACTAAGTCTATTGACCAAGATTTCCTGGAAGCGTCTCATCAGTTTGGGTCTTTTAATTCTCACATAAGCACGCTCAACATCGGGAAAACAATAGGATCTAATGCTTACGTCTCGTTTCAGGGTTTCTACAACTATTCAGACAATAATTATCGAATACGCGCAGAGCAGATTGTGAACAACCAAAATGTGGAGGTTGAGGTGGATCGCTTTCATGATGCACACGAATCCTCAATGATTCAAGGAACATTTGGACTCGTAGATATGAAATGGGCAGACCTGCTATCCTACAGCATCGGCTACAGCCAACGAGA
>JBCCIX010000612.1:0-2481 GCA_039028075.1 Bacteroidota bacterium
CATTGTATTTATTAGGCTCGGAACGAACTAAATTATCAGGATGATATTTGTATTGGATTTCATTGGCCATCAGTATTCCACCTTTATCCCTCTATAATACTTCTGATGTTCGTAATCCTTTTTAAGTGGGTGTCCTTCCCAGTCAGCCGGTAACAGGATTCTCCTGAGGTCCGGATGTCCGATAAATTGGATGCCGTAGAGGTCAAAGGCCTCCCGCTCGTGCCAATCTGCTGTACGCCATATATCAACCACCGAGTCGACCTGGGCTTTTTCACGATCCAAAATGACCTTTATCATTAACGATTGATCAAACGGAATAGAATATAGGTTGTAGATGACCTCCATAGTATTAGCTTCCGGTCCATTGTCCAAACCCGTGAGACATGACAGCATATCGAAGTAGAAGTTTTTGTTTCGATACAATATCTCGCAGACCTTTTTCAGCAACTCAGGCGGAACGATAATAGCTCTGGGCGAACAGTTTTCTGCTTCTTCGATTGATACTTCTTGGCTAAGCTCACCTTTAAGATTAGTTATGACCTCATCTACATCCATATCATACCCTCTCAGCCATCATTTTTTCAATGGCGGTCGGGGCCATGAGCGACTCACCTCGAATTTTTTCTTGTAGCTTTAGTAATCCGCCGATTAATGCTTCGGGACGCGGTGGACAGCCTGGTACAAAAACATCCACGGGTATGATCCGGTCTACACCTTTGACCACATGGTAGCCATGTTCCCAGTAGGGGCCACCGCAGTTAGAACAAGATCCCATGGAAACAACATACCTAGGTTCGGCCATCTGCTCGTATAATCTGCGAACTCTGTCCGCCATTTTAAAGGTGACCGTTCCCGCCACAATCATCACGTCTGACTGTCTTGGGCTGGCGAAAGGTGCCATTCCGAAGCGGTCCAGATCATAGATGGATGCACCGGCACTCATAAACTCAATGGCGCAACACGCCAGTCCAAAGGTCATCGGCCACATGGAGGACAACCTTGCCCAATTAATGAGATCATCGAGCTTAGTAACCATCACCCCCCCACTGTTAAACTGCTTATCCAGTAAACCCATCAAGCACTATATTTTCTATTAACTTCTTGGTACAAATCGCCGGGCACCGGTGAATCGATCTCCTTCTTTTCCACTTTAGGCTTTGGCCAATCCAGAAAGCCTTTCACCCAGGCATAGGCCAAACCGATTGCAAGTATTCCGAGAAAGACAAACATCTCTACCAAAGCAAACCAACCCCAGTTTCCATCGGTTGATATGATCAGTGCTTTGCTGCCGAAAACCGTTGCCCAGGGAAAAAGAAAAATTATTTCAACTTCAAACAACAAAAAAATTAAGGCCACTAAATAAAATCGAATATTAATACGTCCCCACGCATTGCCTAATGGCTCCTCTCCACTTTCATAGGTGGTTAATTTTTCTTCGTTAGGACGAGAAGGTCTTACGATCCAAGCGGTAAAAAGACCCCCGCATAAAAACAGTATCCCGCCTATCACAAATATTAGCACTTCACCGAAACCCGAAATAGCTGAATTTTCCATGTTTACCAAAGATAGCCCAGTGAAGAGCAACTTCATAGCTTTACCGCAAGCGTGCCTCAATCATCTTTAGCTATCTCCTCATTGTAACAAGCAATTAAAAAATGAGTTCACCTCTATGAAAAATGATGGAGATTTGTTTGTAATCAAAAGAGAAAGATATGAAAAGCGAAATAGTTAATAAACTGAATTTATTGTTGGCCGACTACCAAATCCACTATCAAAACCTACGTGGATTTCACTGGAATATTCAAGGAAAGTACTTCTTTGAGTTGCACGCGAAGTTTGAAGAACTTTACAATGATGCCGCAGTAAAAATAGATGAGGTTGCCGAGAGGATACTTACCATTGACGGAACGCCTTTGCATACTTTCGAAGATTATGTGCATACTGCGGAAATTGAGGCAAAGAAAAACATTCACCAAGGGGAAACCGCAGTTGAAAGTATTATATCTGATCTAACGGCCATTTTACAACTGGAAAAGGAGATTAAAGTCCTGGCCGTTGAACACGGAGATGACGGCACTGAAGACCTTATGTCCGGCTTTATGGATCAGCAAGAAAAGACCTTATGGATGCTGAAGGCGTGGATGAAATAAATCTCTTCTCAATAGCTACATGGTTACCAGGATGACTTGATACTAAACGTCATCATCAGAACCATCATCTCCTCGGTCACGTTGGTTCCTATTTCTAAAATCCTTCTGATTGATGCTACAGGTGAAACTCAAGCTGTAAGACCGTAGTCTGCCTTGCCGTTCCGAGTTAAACTCTAAATTCCAGTCGATAGTATTAAGCCTGTATATCACGAAATCAAAAACGTTGCGTACACAAAGAACAAAGTGGCTTCTTTCATGATTTGCTCATATATGCCGTGTTTGGAAACACAATACATGCCGGTACTTCTTGTATGGCAAACCCTTTCTTGGC
>JBCCIX010000613.1:0-2477 GCA_039028075.1 Bacteroidota bacterium
TACGGATTCGGATGGGGTAATTGAAAATGATTTCTTAAACAAAGAAGTAGATTTCTTTGAAGACCTGTCCTTTAGAGGAAAATTGCTAGCCAATATAACCCCTCGCTTAAAAGCTACTATTTCTTATCAATACATTGATACGGAGGGAGGAGCCACCTACTATGCTACTCCGGCGGATGGAGGTACCCAGATGGATGCAACGGATTTTGATTACGTTATCAATGCAGATCAGTTTGGCAGGTCATTTTTAGAAAACAACTTCGGATATTTAAAAGTCGAATATTTCTTCGATAACGTTTATGTAAGATCCGTCACTTCCTATAATGATGCTGAGCGAAACCATAGGGGAGATCTTGATTTCACTTCTTTGGATGTGACAAGGCAGGATCAGGATAGCAACAGCGAAACCATCAATCAGGAAGTAAAAGTAGGTTCGATCGGGGGCAACAAGTTGAACTGGGATGCCGGCTTATTTTATCAACATTCGGAAAGATACCTTTACACGTTAGCTACGGCAGATTTTGGATTTCTTGGTGATCCGGTCGTACCTACAGGTGTACAAAGCCCATTGTTAGTGTTATCCGATTACACCAATACTTTTAGCACGTTTGCATTTTATTTTTTTGCGGATTATAAATTAACTGACCGCCTCACACTGTCAGCAGGATTGAGGTTCGATTCGGATGATATTGAACAAGACAATAATCTAACCGGGACCAACCCTTCCAAGACCCAATCAGAATTACAACCTAAGGCGTCCATCTCTTATCGGGCTGCAAAAAGTGTCCTGATCTACACCAACTACGGCAGAGGATACCGAAGTGGAGGTTTTAATAGCGAAGAGACCAATTTTTTCGATGCAGAATTTGAGGGGGAAACGAGCGATAACTTTGAAATCGGCTTAAAAACCAATTGGTTAACTGATCGACTTCTTTTCAATATGGCTGCCTTTTATATTGATTTCCAAAATCAACAGCAATATGCGGTAGGTATAGGATCAACTGGTAATTATATAGGTAATTTCAACTTCCCGGAAAGTGAAGTATTCGGTCTGGAAGCAGACGTCAGATTTAAAACTTCCAGATACTTGGATATCATCGGAGGTTTTGGATATACTCACTCTGAAATTATTGAAGGAGGAACGGCTGGAACCATTGACAGAACTGCTTTTGATGGAAATAAAACACCCTATATTCCTAAAACCACCTACAATATTGCGCTTCAGTCAAATTTTGATTTTTCTGACCGTCTTGCATTTTCAGGGTTTATTAACTGGACGGGTAAAGGAAAAATCTACTGGCATGAAGATAATGCAGAAACCGACATTTCTGATCCGTTCGAACTCCTGGACAGCCGACTGGCTTTAACATTCAAAAAGAAGTACACCATTGCGGTATGGGGTAGAAACTTATTGGATGAGGAGTATTGGCAGGAATATTTTGCGCAGGAATTTAGCGGAGGAGGGGCAGATATCGGTTGGATAGGAAAGCCTAGAACCTATGGAATAGAAGCAATTATCTCCTTCTAAACGTATGACACTTTCCAAAACTATTAAAAAGTCGCTGTCAGGATTAAATTCTTGTAAATCAGGATCATAAAGCAGTGATTGACTGAGATTGTAAATGTTGGATAAATGAGTTACAAAATATTTCATAAATATAGGAACAATAACTCCTTCGTAGCCCAGGCTCAACCAGACCTATGAAGAAAGTTGCAACTGATATTGGAGGGACTTTTACGGATTTAGTTTGCTTCTCAACTGATCCGAATGGTTGGAGTGAGGTGACCATCGCTAAGAGCACTACCACCCCCTCTAATTTTGAGAAAGGCATTATGAATAGTATTGCCAAGACAGATATTGATTTAGAAAAAGTGAGCTTTTTCGTTCATGGTACCACGGTGGTTATTAATGCGCTCACAGAGAAAAAAGGAGTTAAAACAGCGCTTATAACTACGAAAGGTTTTCGAGACGTATTGGAAATAGCGAGAAGCAACCGCCCCGATCTTTTCAACTTTAACTTCCAAAAACAACCACCTTTTGTTCCCAGATATCTAATATTTGAAATACCTGAACGAATAGATTATCAAGGAAACGTCACCAAGAAGTTAGTAACCAGCAAAATTGACCAAATAGTACGTGCGGTTACGGAAAATCAGGTAGAAGCGATAGCCATATGCCTAATTAACGCCTATAAAAACCCATCTCATGAAAAAAAGCTTGAAATTCTTTTAAAACAAAAGCTGCCAGAGACCTCGATTCTTGCCAGCCATACAATCACCAGAGAATGGCGTGAATACGAACGTACCAGTACGGTAGTTGCAAGTGCGTATGTTTCACCTATTGCCACTCAGTATCTTGACCATTTGAACGATAAAATCAAAGAGAATGGCTTTCAAAAGGAGCTGTACATTATGCAAAGTAATGGTGGCCTCATGACATTGCAGGGAGCCAAGGCCAATCCCATCTCTATCGTTGA
>JBCCIX010000614.1:0-2462 GCA_039028075.1 Bacteroidota bacterium
CCCGCAGTTAATCGCAAAGAATTTTCACCTTCCAATTCAAAGCTTATTTCTTCGGACGAGTCTTCTCCGGCTACATCTGTTTCATATTGAATATCCATTGTAGAGAATTCGTAACCGATAGCTCCGTAAAAATCTACCAACGCGAATCGCTTTCCCGCTTGAGCCATGATAATGCGGGCGTTTGCATCTACAAAATCCCCTAATTCAAAAGATTGACTGTAAAAAGCCAAAGAAACATCCACCGGTAGCAATTTAAAGTATTGTGAAATCGAATGTCGTAGACCCCATCCTCTCACATCTAATTCTCCGATGTCATCACCGATGTCTATGGAGAACCATCTTACCGATACTTCCGTGCCGAACAATCCTCCCACACTGACCTGAGGAACCGCTAATGGTAACAAGCTGTAATCCACACCTCCGGGAAAATTTTCCTCTAAACCATTAGGGCCTTCGTTAACTGCGGCTTCGGTAGAACCAAATATGGTCGGTGCCGTTACCGTTCCACCGTAGATGGAGTTGGCTTCAAAAGTTTTTTGCTCATCTTTAATTAATGCACCTGTAGTCACGAGTCCTATATACAATTGGAATTTCTTTTTATTCACCTTCGCATGTCTGAACCAACCGGTGTTCATATTAGCGCCAAATACATCCGACAGGGGTTGCAAATAACCACTGCCGTTGTCATCGGTATACTTAGAGACGAAGTCTTCAAGGTCTTGCGCAAAGCCTACCCCATAAGTAACCGCGGTTATCATCAAGAGTGATAGTAATCTTTTCATGTACAGTCAATTTTTGGATTTTATACCTTAAAAATAAAAAATGTAAGTCGGAATAACTTTTTTTTCTCTATTTACCTTGATATTTTGGCGATCTCTTTTCAACAAATGCTTTCATGCCCTCAGTTTGATCTTCAGAGGCAAAAGTTAGATAAAAGTTTTTACGTTCAAGGGTAAGCCCTTCGTCCAGGTGGGTTTCAAAGGAACGGTTTACCGCTTCTTTTGCAAGCTGGGCGGCTACCGGAGACATCGTAGCGATTTCTTTGGCCAGTGAGATGGTTTCATACAGGTGCATTTCCACAGGCACTACTTTGTTAACCAGTCCATAATTCAGGGCTTCTTCAGCATTAATGAACCTTCCGGTAAGCACTAATTCCATGGCTTTTGCCTTACCGATGGCTTTTGTTAATCTTTGAGTTCCACCGGCACCAGGCATTACTCCAATTTTAATTTCGGGTTGTCCGAATTTGGCTGACTCTGAGGCTATAATTATATCACACGTCATTGCTAACTCGCAACCGCCACCTAAAGCAAATCCTGATACCGCTGCTATCAAGGGCTTTTTGGTCTTCCTTATTTGATCCCAAGTGCTGAACTGATCGATTCGTAACATATCAATAGCTGATTTTTCTGCCATTTGCTTTATGTCGGCACCGGCGGCAAAAGCCTTTTCGTTTCCAGTTAAGACGATAACTCTGACGGTGTCATCCTCATCTAACTCTTTAAGTGTATCCCTGAGCTCGCCCATGAGCTGAAGATTGAGAGCGTTTAGCTCTTTGGGTCGGTTCAGTTCGATTAGCGCTACAAAAGGTTCTCTACTCTTAGTTACCTTAATGAATTCCATGGTTTAGTTTTTCTTTAAAAGTACTAAAAGAAAAGCCGCCTTTGCGTAAAAAGGCGGCCTAACTAACCATACTAAACAGGTGAGTAAAAAAGTGCTATGTAATAGATTATACTAGAAGTGGGAGATAAGTAACCCATTAATTCAAAATATTTCACTTGTTTGCATACAACTTATCGGATTGATCTTAAAAATGAAAAGAGTATTATTCGTCTGTTTAGGTAATATTTGTCGGTCCCCTTTGGCAGAGGGGATTCTAAAAGATCATCTTTCGAAGAATAAAAATCTATCGGTTGACGTAGACTCTTGTGGCACGAGTCGATATCATATCGGTGAGGAGCCCGATCCTAGAAGCGCAAAAAGTGCCCAAGATAATGGCATCAAGATTTCTCACAAAGCGAGGCAATTAGAACCTCGTGACTTTAAAGAATTCGACTATTTGTTGGCTATGGATGAATCCAATTTGGAGAATATGAGAAAAGTAGACGGCTTTTTTGAAAACGAAAAGAAGGTCTTTTTACTCAGGGATTTTGATCCTGATTTCCCCGGTGCTGACGTTCCCGACCCTTACTTTGGAGGTGAGCGCGGCTTTCAGGAAGTCTTTGATATTGTGCAGCGCAGCGTGATCAACTTTTACCGTGCTCATTTACGATAGTTCGGTTATCAATGAGCGATAACTAGTTCTAGAAGTCTGCTCCAAGACTATGTGATTTCTTTTTTGATAGGTCTGGATCAATTCGTGGGTATAATTTTTAATGGTTAATAAATGTAAACCTGTATTGTAACGAATCTGAAAATCGTTTTTAAGTTTTCGCACTAAGGTTTCCACCTTATGCACATCA
>JBCCIX010000615.1:0-2430 GCA_039028075.1 Bacteroidota bacterium
CGGCGATGGTTCGGAAGTTGACCTTCTTCCCGGTGGCTTCTCCAAATCGAGTACTACCCAGATTGGTAGCTGTTGAGAAGATTCGATGGGATGAATAAAAAATATCTTCATTGTCTTTCGACCAGATGACTGCTTCCCCGTCCATTTTCCGATCAGGGAACGAGGCCAATGTCTTAAGTGTGCCTTTTATGACGGCATCGACACCAACCACATCATACCCACCCGAGTGGACTACCAGGCCTTCCTTATAGGTATCATAAATCACCCAAATGGCTCGATCCTCCCATATCTCTTTTGTGATTTTGAGGATATAATCCACAATGTTGTGGTATCTGTCGTCAAAACCCGGAAGGTGCTGTTTCTCTTTGTTTGGTTCTAATAATGTTGTTTCTCTGTAAATCATTTTTGTCAATTTTTAAGCTTTGACTTCATCGTTTCTGCTAATTGTTTTGATTGTGCGCTGAGTATCATACTATCCGATGAAATAGATAAAAACCTAAATCCTTTTTTAATTGCGTCTTCAGCAGCGTCAATGTTGGGACTCCAGATTCCAGGTGTTTTGTTGGCACGCTCACATGCACTCATCACTTTCTCCAATGATGATTCAAAGTATTTCTGAATCTCATTGTGTCCGAATTGAGCAATGAGAGAAAGTCGTAAGTCGCCAGACCCCGCAAAGATTCCATCCAGTCCTTCCACACTGAGTATGGCTTCTATATTCTCCAAAGCCTGCACCGTCTCGATCATGGCGAGCGTTAGCAACTCGTCATTTGCATGATCCACGTAGTCTGACCCACCATATACCTTGGCTCTTGTGGGTCCCACACTTCGATAGCCTTGGGGTGGGTATTTACAGGCTCCAACAAAAGCTTCGCATTCTTCCCGGGTATTGATCATCGGGCAAATAATGCCGTAAGCCCCTCCATCCAGCAATCTCATGATTTCACCAGGTTTATTCCATCCAGCCCTAGCCAACGGCATAGTATCCGTTGTGGAAATGGCCTGCAACATCTGAATGGCCGTCTCCATGTCCATCAAGCCATGCTGCATATCCACTGTAACTGCATCCCACCCGGCACTAGCCATGACCTCAGCGCTCCATGTATTTGGGATGTGCAACCAACCGTTCGTTATTGAACCGCCTTCTCCCAATATCTTTTTAACGTTGTTTTTTCTCATCCCCTTTTTAGCCAATTACCTAAGATGTTGTTTACTTCATCGGGTTTTTCCATGGTGCTCAAATGCCCGCAATTGAGAATTATTTCCAGAGTGGCATCAGGAATCATTTCTGCCATCTCCCGGTGCCATTCTACCGGGCAAACCCGATCATTTTCACCTGCAATAATTAATGCTCTACATGCAAGTTTCCGTAACGTGTCTCCACTATCCGGTCGCACAAGTTGGGCCGAAATCTGTTTCCTGAAGCCATCTATCCCGATATTTTTAGCCATCTGAAGAATTCTGTTCCTAAGATCTTTATTTCCTGATAAGTCAGGATGAATCATTCTATCAATCAACACATCGGAAGTGATATTCAGGAATTTACCGTCTTTAATCATTTGTTCAAAATGATCATAACCATCAATTACGGCTTGCGAAGGCTTTCGATGGTTGGTGTTCATCAAAATCAGTCCACTCACCCTTGCTTTAAATTGTCTCAGGATTTCAAAGGCAAGTATCCCACCATATGATAGACCCATTACAATAAATGATGGAGCTTTAACGGTGTTAACTATTTCTTTCGCCTGCCCCGATAAACTTCCGGAGGTGCTACTATCTGCCACAATGACTTGGTGCTCTGAATGAAGAAATTCCACCTGTGATTGAAACAGAAGCCCATCGCAGAGCGTACCGGGTATCATGATAATGGTGGGTCTCTCATTCATATTAATTTCAAAAAAACAGTCGGGAGAGAAGGGGTGAATTGGTGACCGCCAATACCACTCCAAACTGAACTAATTGCACAATTCTCAGTTTTGATACCAGTGTTTCGCGATGATGTTGTCAGCACCTATATTACTTACAGCATCCTGATAGTTCGCTGAGTTTATAGATTGCTCAATTTCAGGATAATATGCCCTGGTGGCTACCTCTCCACCACTAACGGTTGCTGCTAAAGACCCTACTGTGAGTTCCGGATACCCGGTTCGCTTTAACTCACCCCATGAATCAAGGGTACTGTTAAAGAAATAGGCCATCCATTTTTGATCCATTAATCGCTCCAGGGAACCATCCCATGCAACTTCTGTTTGGGACAAAAATCCGTCGGGCATGGTTATACCCCATCTGTTAAAATTGGCTGTAATAGCATTTTCATAGTACTCCTGATCAGAAGTGCCGGTATTAATCCATCCGTTCATCGCAGCTTCCGCTAAAATGAATTGCATCTCTGCATGTGTAATAAACGTGTAGTCCAGTTCATCGGGATTA
>JBCCIX010000616.1:0-2430 GCA_039028075.1 Bacteroidota bacterium
CAATATCATCGCTAAAACCGCACTTATTCTCATCGAAAAAGAACCAACACCCAAACGATCAAGGGTGCAGAAAATGAAAAAGTGTGCCTTAGATGACCATTTTAGACAGCAAACACTCAATTTTTAAACGCGGAATCCCTGGCCGGCAAGGCAGGAATCCCCTGAAGGGGACTTCCCTAATTTAAATAGGCACCCCTTCAGCTGAGTGTCTTCTTGAATTTATTGAAAATCTATGTTTAAAGACATGAGGGATATTTATGGTAGTCGGATGCCATAATTAAGAATAGTAAGAAAGACCTTGCTTCGTAACCCCCTTCTTTCGATTCCTGTACGATAAATAGTATCCCAGTCATAACCATGATTTGCTATCTTCAAGGTAATAATCAATACACAGTTTTTAATCACACTTACACTTCCTTTTGCTATCGGTCTTCTACTTTTCCTTTAGTACACTGCATAGTTTTAGAACTCATAATACGTAAATGGAGTGCAACACGCCGTCATAGCCACATCGTACTTTCCCACGTATTCAATTTTATCTAACGGAGGCCCAAGACTCAGACCTACTTTAATTGCATCGGGAATAAGCTTCAAAAAACGATCGTAATACCCTTTGCCATAGCCAATACGGTGGCCTACTTTATCAAAAATCACTAATGGAATCAGTACCAAATCAATCTCGTTAATATCTGCTTCATCAGCCTCAACCGGTTCTGGAATGCCCCACCTATTCTTCTCAAACCTGGTCTCCAGGTTAATTTTATAGTGCTCCAGAATGCCTTTATTCTTGGTTTTAGAAGTAACGAACTGGATAGAGGGGCGAAGTATTTTCAGCGCTTTCATTATACCAAGAGTATCGACCTCGTTTTTCTCTTTTAGCCCCATAAAAAGATGGACGGTCTTGTACCGTGGGGTAGGCAAACTGGCGAGAAGTAGCTTTGTAAGTAGCTGATTCCGGCGTTTTAATTCTTCGGCGCTGAGAAACAATCTTTTTTCCAGATAAACTTGCCTAAGCGTATCCTTATCAACCATCGACCCAAATTACGCATAAGTGAAATGACTTCTGCATGCAGTCCAAATCGTTTTGAATTTAAATAGATTAGGGAATCCAGCCAGAAATCCTAAAGGATTTTTTCGTCATGGATTAATGACGTAGAATCGGTAATCGAACGGGTCAAAATACGAGACCAATTGATCAATAAACCGTGGGTTTTCTAGGTAAAAGTTGAGGAAATTATCGGTACGCTCCTGTAGACCTCCGTGAGGAAACAGGTAATCTAAAACAGCTTCCACCTGGCCTACCTTTTCTACTTGCCTTCTTTTTTCGGCACGTACGAATTTTTTTTCGATCAACTCCAACCTATGTTTCGTTCGCGCCTGCTGTGCTTCTACATGAGCTGTGAGCGTAGAATCGATAATTGATGCCTGCTCTCGGATGCGGTGAAACATATCCACAACTTCCTGAACCTGTCCGTTTAATCTCACTTTGTGATCGGCATTGCTTACGGCTATATCTGCCAGAAGCTTGTGTTTATCTAAAAAAAGATCCTCATTACTCAACCTTGTTTTCTCAAATTTCTTTTGTACGTGGTCAGGGATGATCATGGCAAAGTTTCTGGGCATTAGCACCGGAAACTGCTCGCCATAATGATCGAAAACAGGTTTTAACTGAAGCCAATAGGCCACCTCTGAAGGGCCTCCGACATACGCTAAATTCGGTAGAATAGTTTCCTGATAAAGTGGCCGAAGTATGACGTTTGGACTTAGCTTCTCGGGCGCTAAATCAACCAGTCGCACTATTTCCTGCTCAGAAAACCTAAGTTCTGTATTCAGCACCTCAAAGCTATTTTCAACTTTTTCGATACGTTCGCGCACGCCCTTATCTAGGTAGAATAAGTTAATTTTACGGCTATTAACTTGCGTCTTGTAACCCAGATCATTTATCTCCTGCGTCCGGGAGGTCACTAACCTATGAGCAGTATGATTACGTAAGTCATCTTTGGCTATGTGCTCGAAAATACGTTTTAACGCATGATCATCACCGTCAATTACTACCAACCCAAAAGCTCCGAAAAGATAGTTCATGTAATGCCTCACAGCCGCTGCTAGACTCTTTTGCTGATAGGCTTCTGGGAAAAATTCCGGAACACCGGGTACGGATTTTACAAAATCCTGAATCGAAGAAAGGTCAAAGCGACCCACGGCACCCGTCTGATCAGTTTTCCACTGGTACTTTTTTCCGTCAAATCGAAAGTGATCGATCTCCTCAAAATCATGATCTTCAGAGGCCATCCAGTAGAGTGGCACAAAATTATAATCCGGATACTGCTCGGCCAGATGCCGACAGGTATTGATAACGGTAATTATTTTATAGATAACGTAAAGTGGGCCGGTAAATAGGTTCAGTTGGTGACCAGTGGTGACCGTAAA
>JBCCIX010000617.1:0-2427 GCA_039028075.1 Bacteroidota bacterium
CATGGACATGACCATGATTGATGTAACGGGCTTGAAGGTAAAAGAAGGTGATGAGGTTGAGATTTTTGGTAAAAACCTCCTCCTGCAAGAGGTTGCGAAAAGCATTAATACAATTCCTTATGAGATTTTGGCGACAATAGGCGGTCGTGTGAAACGTATTTATTACTCCGAATAGTCAAACTCTGGAAGCAATTAGATGTTACTAACTTCATGAGAAAGGTAGCTATTGTTATGCTTTTGAACCTGATGGGTTGCGCTGTAAATTCTGACAAAAAAGTGACCTTGGAAAACTTTGAATTCAAAACGGGAGATGATACCGAGCTCTTCTTCAAGAATGTTCGCCAATCGTACTATGATTTGGAAGAAAATGAAGCCGCTAAATTTAATTTATTTCGGTTGAGTGACCGGGTGATCAATGATACAGTGCCTATCCTGAATTTGGCCATAGTCATCAACTACCTTCAGGATGAAGCTTACCTTTTCCTGGAGCCTAATGAGGTACTTTCTAAATATGACCCCCTAACCATTCAATGGAAAAATACCGAAGAAGGTACATCAGGGGAGTTTATCTTAGCCTCGAGAAACCGGGAAGGGATGTTGAGCTACGCTGATAAACTTTACAAAGGCATTCTGGCCGGCTACGATTTTTCTCTAGCCGGGGGCCAAGTATTTTTGGGTACTCAAGCTGAATTGGAAGCCTTTAGGATCACCGTTGCGGACTACTACCGGTTGACCAGGCTGGAATAATGAATATCTTTTAACCAAAGTTGTACGTATTCGCCTTTGGGATCGTACCGCATTGATTGGTTTTCTATACTAAATTTACGCCCTTTTTGTGGGTCATTGCCTACTCCGGCAATATAGGCCCAGTTTAGCCAATTACTGGAGGGGTCATAATCAATTAATCGGTTTTCGAACCACATAGCTCCCCAGGTCCAGTTAACACCGAGGTCGTGGATAAGATAGCTGGCCACATTTTGTCTGCCACGGTTTGACATGTAGCCGGTCTCCTTGAGCTCAATCATGTTGGCATCTACAAAAGGTTCACCAGCAGTTCCATTCCGCCAGGAGTTAAAAACCTCGTAGTCATTTTTCATTTCCATTTCCTCAACGGTTATGCCCGACTTTAGAAAAATCGACTTCCCGTGTTTTTTGGTCATGAATTTGAAAAAATCCCGCCAAAGGAGTTCAAAAAATAACCAATAGGTAGAGCTGTTTTTTGTGCGCTCCTGCTCGTAGCGCTTAATTTCAAAATATATGGATCTTGCAGAGATACACCCTAGGGCAAGCCACGGTGAAAATTTGGAGGAAAAGTCCTTTCCTATCAGTTCGTTACGCGTGTATTTGTACTTTTTGAGAAGATCATCCTTCCAGAAATAATCATTAAGCCGGTCCCAGGCAGGGGTTTCGCCCCCTTTAAAGTCGAGTACTGCCTTGGTACTCCTTTCTTCGGGAGCAACCGCTAATTCATCCAGACTAGGTATTCTACCGGGATCGATTTCTTTGTTAAAATTTATGCTTTGCGGCACTTCATATGCTGGATGCACCTCCACCGTTTTCTCCGATTCTTTTCTAAAACGGGTAAAGACATCGGGAACTTGCTTGACAGGCCAGGGCACATCATCTTCGTGAAAGAGTGTACTTTGCCAAAAGCCATTCAGCGCGACTCCTTGAACCAGTAGCCGTCTCTCTACTTCCTCGATATCCATACGCTCTTCATACGCCACCTCTTTGCTGTAATGAATCACATCTACATTCAATTCTTTGGCCAGGGCGGGAATGATGTTGGCTGGAGAGCCTTTTCGAATGATCAAGTCTGCTCCGAAGGCTTGTAAATTAGTTTTAAGATCAGATAGGGATTCCAGTAAAAATCGGAGTCTTAAACCTCCCGCTCTTGGGAAACCTAGTTTCGTAGTAAGAAAAAGACGCTCGTCCAGCACGTAGAAAGGTATAACTTGATTTCCATTTATACAAGCTTTAAGGAGCGTTTCATTATCCCTTATTCGCAAGTCATTGCGAAACCACACCATTACCTTTTTCATGTCTTAGTAACCTGAAAAAGCGAAAAAAGTTAAAGAAATTTACATTCCCCAAGCCGTAATTACCAGTTTTCTGGACCCCCCGTAATCGCGATGTTCACAAAGATAAATGCCTTGCCAAATGCCTACATTAAGCCGGCCGTTAGTGATCGGCAGTACGAGAGATGAACCCATCAAAGCAGCTTTAATATGTGCAGGCATATCGTCAGGGCCTTCCAACGTATGGCGGTAGTAGGGTTGATTTTCCGGTACGAGTTGGTTCAAGTGGCTTTCGAAATCTTGCCTTACGGTAGGATCTGCATTTTCATTGAGGGTAAGGCTAGCAGAGGTGTGTTTGATAAATACCTGCAATTGGCCTGTTTGAATGTCTTGGATTTCAGGGATTGCC
>JBCCIX010000618.1:0-2420 GCA_039028075.1 Bacteroidota bacterium
ATTCCACCACCCACAGCTTTTCCTTGTATCCGACCGATGATAAATTTCGGGACTTTCCGCATAGCATTGATCACATTTGCAAAACCCATGAAAAAGGTATGACCCCTCTCCGCACTATTTATAGCCAGCAACTCGTCAAAACTTGCCCCTGCACAAAAGGTACGATCGCCACCACTCTTCAAGATGATAACTTTTATTTCCAGGCTATTGCCTGCTTCGGTGATAGTGTCAGCCAATTTCTTTAGAATATCTCCGGGGAGAGCGTTGCTTTGTTCGGTAAAAAATTCAACCGTACCAATACCTTTTTCTAAGGTCAGGTTAACGTAATTCATAAGCTCAAAAATAGGAACTAAGATCGGTCTTCCTCATGCTTATTTATCTGTGGAGAACTATTTACTGTGGAGTAGAAGAGATGTTATCTTTCTTGCCAATTCTAACTCATTGGTTTGATCACCGGTATTAGCAAGAAAAGTAATAATATACTCACCATTTTCTAGATTGATGAGCATAGATTTGAAGCCTTCTGTATTCCCACCGTGAATAATGTATTTCCTATCAGTTCCTAAATTTCCCATTTGATAATTTCTTTATCCATCAAATAATGCCCAACCGTATCCATAAGAGATATCATTCATACTATTTTCAAGATGGTTAGTCTGCATAAGTTCTATTGATTTAGTACTAAGAAGGGACGGGTAGCTCATTTCTCTTCCCCAAATGTAGAGTTCGCGAGCGGTGGAGAAAATTCTTTGGCCAATAGTAAAATCAATAAATTGATTACGATTCCAGGTGTTAGTCTTCTCTTCGTAATTATAACCTTCTACCATTTTCTTAAATACCGTTTGGCTAGATGAAGTACTAAAAGTATTTTTCAGTAATAATGGCTGACAAATCTTTTGGTCTAGTAATACAGCAAAAGGTTTTTTGTATAATTTCTCGAGCACGATCCCGAGTAAGTGATAACTGAAGTTGCTATAATAGAATTGCTTTCCTGGATTACCTATTGCCGGTACGTTGCTAATAAAATCTACGTATTCTTCCGTTGAAAAATGCTTACGCTTAAATAAGCGACCAAGATTATCATACAGCTTGGACTGCACTTGCCCATAATCAGGCAATCCTGAGGTATGTGTTAGCATCTGATGTATAGTAATGCTGGGATTAAATTTTCCAGAATAAGTGTAAGGTCCTAGGTGGTCCAATAAATTATCATTAAGTGAAAGTTTACCCTCTTCGGCAGCCATCAGCATAAGCGCTGCAATAAAAGATTTATTGATTGAACAAATATCGAAGCGATGGTTCATTTGCATCGGTATATCCCAGACACGATCAGCTATTCCAATTGCTTTTTCATATATAATTGAATCTTTTGTTCCTATTACCAAGGTTCCATCGAATCTTTTTGCCTTGTGTTCTGAGATAATGAGGCTATCTAGACTATCTAACAAGGATTTCCCCGTTTTGCGCTTCTGATTTACACAAGAAACCGATAAAAAGCCTAACATAAAGAGTAGTGGAAAAAGTATTTTCTTCACGTCCTATTAGTTTGATTTGTATAAAAAAAAGAAAGACATCGTACGGAACCAATGCATTTAGGGCGTCAGGGATGAGAACCTCGATGGAGGGATGAAAGATTAAGGCAATCTTTTGTTAAGTCTGCTGATATACTTGTTGGAAACAGGAATCACCACTCCTGAAATATTTAATACCGTTTTATTACCAGCTTTAATGATGTGATCAATATTGTTAGGATTGATCAAATAGCTACGATGGCATCTAACCAGAAAAGGACTGGAAAGATATTCTCCTTCAATTCCTTTTAGGGTTTTACGAAGCAATTGTTTCTTGACGTTTTGTTGAGAGCGAAAGAAAACCTCAACATAGTTATTTGCCGCTTTGATAAAAAGAAGGTTATTAGCTTTTACATGGAAATGCTCTTTTTGATTTTCTGAAGTAATTACAATCAAGTTATCCAATTTAAGAATCCTTTGCAAAACTGGTTTTTTGGCTCAAATCGAGGCTTTCAGAATTTCAAAAACGTAGTTTACTGGTCGTAAATGAGGCTTTTGAAATTTTGAGTAACGAAGAGTTGGGCCAAAAGGCGGGTTTTTCAAAGGATTCTTAGAAAGAAAATATAAAAGGATTGTCCTCTTAAGCGTAAGAAAATTCTCTTAATCAGACCGATTTCTCATCGAATCATCGAGGTTGATCTTTTTTCTTAACCATCGTCAAAACGGTAGCGATCGCTACTGTTTCATCAGCTTCGTCATAAACATCTACTAGAAATTTTACAATTCCTTTAGCGATATCGTCTTTCTTTTCCTGATCCACTTTTTCTTTCACCGTACATCGCACACCTATGGTCATACCGGGGTAGACCGGCTTAGTAAATCGGCATTCTTCTAATCCATAGTTTAATA
>JBCCIX010000619.1:0-2381 GCA_039028075.1 Bacteroidota bacterium
AACCATGTCGATAGGGTTTGTTTTACTTAATATTAGTTCCAAAGAGGGCACTCCAGCCACAAAAATAGCTCCGTTGATGGGCTTGGAATCCAGAAGTCTCACCCGTGTGCTTAAGAGTATGGAAGAAAAGGGGCTTATTCACAAAAAACCCGACGAAAATGATAAGCGTTCGGTGCGTATTTACCTTACCAAAGAGGGAAAACGTAAAAAAGAGTTTTCCAGGGAAACCGTGCTGCGCTTTAACAATATTCTCAGGGATGTCATACCGAGTAAAAAAATCGAAGTTTTTTTTGAGGTGATTCAGGAGGTAAATGAAATAATTGATAGCAATAATATATACTCAACAAACGAATGATCAGACGAATAAATAAAGTAGCAGTGCTGGGTTCAGGGATCATGGGCTCCCGGATAGCGTGTCACTTTGCCAATATTGGCCTTGAGGTACTTTTGTTAGATATTGTTCCGAAAGAACCTAGTGAGCAAGAGGCAGCTAAAGGGCTTACACTGGAAGATAAAGCTGTACGTAATCGTATTGTACAACAGTCATTCGATACGGCGGTAAAATCCAAACCTTCTCCTTTATATAATAAGAAGTTTGCCAGTCGAGTATCACTTGGCAATTTCACGGACGATATGGCCAAGATCCAACAGTGTGATTGGGTAATTGAAGCCGTTGTAGAAAACCTGGAAATCAAAAAAATACTCTTTGAGCAAGTCGAGGCACACCGAGCGCCTGGCACTTTAATTACCTCAAATACTTCGGGCATACCTATTAATTTCATGTTGGAAGGTAGAAGTGATGATTTTCAAAAACACTTTTGCGGTACTCACTTCTTCAATCCCCCCAGGTATTTGAAGTTATTAGAGATCATTCCTACCGCTAAAACAGATCCTGAAATCATTGATTTCTTTATGCAGTATGGAGACCTGTATTTAGGAAAGACCACGGTGCTTTGTAAAGACACCCCCGCATTTATTGCCAACCGGGTGGGTATTTACGCCATTTTGAAGGTTATCGATACCATGCAGAAGCTGGATCTTAATGTAGACGAGATTGATAAATTGACGGGTCCGGTAATTGGTCGTCCCAAATCTGCTACGTTTAGGACTTCAGATGTGGTTGGTCTAGATACGCTTATCAAAGTGGCTAACGGGTTGTACCAAGGGTTACCCAAGGATGAATCACGAGACATCTTTAAGCTTCCTGAAGTTGTGGGTAAGTTGGAAGAGAATAAGTGGTTGGGGGATAAAACCGGTCAGGGGTTCTACAAGAAAACCAAGAAAGATGGCAAAACAGAAATTCTAACGCTTGACTTGAAAACGTTAGAATACCAACCTAAACAAAAGGCCAAATTCGCCACGCTTGAGACTACAAAGACTATCGATACCTTGAAAGAACGGTTCAAAGTATTGTTCGCGGGGAAAGACAAAGCAGGGGAATTCTATCGTGATTCGTTCTATGCCCTTTTCAAATACGTTACGTTCCGTATTCCGGAAATTGCTGACGAACTATATAAAATCGATGATGCCATTTGTGCGGGTTTCGGCTGGGAAATGGGTCCATTTGCTACGTGGGATGCTGTGGGCGTTAAAAAGTCTGTAGAAAAAATGGAAGGGATGGGCTATACCCCAAACCAGTGGGTATATGATATGCTGGAGGCTGGCATCGACTCCTTCTATACGGCCAAAGACGGTGTTCGCCATTATTATGATATAGGATCTAAAGAATATAAGCCCGTTCCAGGTGCCCAGGAGTACATCATTCTTGATAATATCCGAGACAGCAAAGTTTTATGGAGTAACTCAGGTTCTACTATTTTTGATCTTGGTGATGATGTTATTGGCGTAGAATTTCACACTAAAATGAATACCCTTGGTGGTGAAGTGGTAGAAGGAATTAATAAAGCCATTGACATGGCCGAAAAAGATTATCTAGGTCTTGTGATTGGAAATCAGGGAGCTCAATTCTCAGCTGGTGCTAACTTGGGGATGGTGTTTATGTATGCCATCGAGCAAGAGTTTGATGAAGTGGATTTCATGATCAAACATTTCCAGAATACCATGATGCGGGTGCGATATTCAAGTGTACCGGTGGTGGTAGCTCCTCATGGACTTACATTAGGTGGCGGCTGTGAAATGACGCTGCATGCCGACAAAGTTCAGGCAGCAGCCGAGACGTATATTGGTCTCGTAGAAGTAGGCGTCGGATTACTTCCCGGAGGTGGTGGTACAAAAGAACTCACCAAGCGAGTTTCAGATGCGGTAGAAACAGGTGATGTCGAGCTCAATGCACTTCAAAATGCCTTTATGAACATCGCTACGGCTAAAGTGGCCACTTCGGCAAATGAGGCTATGGATATGCATATCATTCGCGAGCAGGA
>JBCCIX010000620.1:0-2359 GCA_039028075.1 Bacteroidota bacterium
ATCAAAGTCGTTTCAAAGGCGCTGTGGCCGAGTGGCTAGGCAGAGGTCTGCAAAACCTTTTACAGCGGTTCGAATCCGCTCAGCGCCTCGTCAATAACAGGCCCTTTTAGGGCTTTTTTAATTGTTGCTGATCGGAGATGACTGTCAGCTTGGGTGAACGTAGTGTAGACGTTCAGATCTCTAGTCCAATCGTAGAGCGACACTCAGACTTTTCTTACAAGCACTACCCAGAAGATCTAGGTTTTCAAACTATAAAAACGCTTCCTCATTATTCGGAAGCCTTAAGAATTATAGGTTTGATGTTTTTAGCAATAATCCGATGCCCTTGTACATTCGGATGAATCCCGTCCGGCAGGTTAAGATTTTCATCTCCTGCTACTCCTTCTAAGAGAAATGGAATTAGTAGTGCGTTGTTCGCCTGGGCAAGATCAGGAAAAATTTGTTGGAAATCCCGTGTATACTCATTGCCCAAGTTGGGAGGTACCATCATGCCGGCAATCACGATCACTACGTCGGGATTTTCCTTTTTGACCTTATTGATGATCTCTTGAAGATTTTGCCTTGTGGAGGATAAGGGCAAACCTCGTAATCCATCATTCGCACCCAGCTCTAAAACAAATACATCCACCGGTTTCTTCAGTATCCAATCAATTCTGGACAAACCTCCGGCTGTGGTTTCTCCGCTAAGCCCTGCATTAAGCACTTCGCAGTCCACTCCGTCATCGGCCAATAGATCTTTGAGAAGAGCCGGAAATGCTTGTTCTTTCGACAAACCATAACCGGCGGTTATACTGTCACCAAAAAAAATAATAGTTTTTTTGTCTTGCTGGCCGGCAAGAGTCGTTAAGACCAGAGTAATCGTTATGAAGTATTTATGTAGCATCAGAAACTTGAAATTAACCATTCAAAAAGTGTCTGCTCAAACTTTAAGCCATAAATTCGCCTTTTGATTTAAATAACTGATCTTTATCCCATCTTGTGCGTTAGCAGTAAGTGTTTAAATTTTAATTATGTCAAGTATATTATCGGTCGAGAATTTAACCAAGTCCTTCACCACAGGCGACCGATCCCTCACCGTTTTAGATAATGTTTCATTCGAGGTAGAGGAGGGAAGCTCCATTTCAATTGTAGGCCCTTCCGGGAGTGGAAAAACTACACTACTGGGCTTGTGTGCTGGTTTAGATGTATCTACTAGCGGTTCCGTTTCTGTGGTAGGCATCAAATTAAATGCCCTCGATGAAGATGATCGCGCTTACATACGCAATCAAAACATTGGATTCATCTTTCAAAACTTTCAGTTGTTACCTACGCTTACGGCATTAGAGAACGTTACCGTACCTCTGGAACTACGTGGTGAAACAGGATACATGGATAAAGGTAAGAGTCTATTAGATCGAGTTGGCCTGGGCAATCGAATGGATCATTATCCTACGCAGCTTTCGGGAGGGGAACAACAACGTGTGGCTATGGCAAGAGCCTTTATCTCGTCGCCTAAAATACTATTTGCCGATGAACCTACCGGAAACTTAGATGAGGATACTGCGGGCATCGTAACTGAACTCCTCTTCAATATCAACAAAGAAGAGCATACGACTTTGGTTTTAGTAACTCACAATTTGGATCTTGCGGAGCATACCGAGCGCATTTTACAGTTAAAGGGTGGGAAACTCATTCAAGATCGTAAATCACGCGTTGCTTCGTAATGGATTACACCATAAAAATCAAAAAAGAAAAAAAGAATCTCCTTAGGGATAAGTGGGTCTGGAAGATGGCCTGGCGCGATGCCCGGAATAATATAGGGCGCCTTTTTCTGTTTATCTCCTCGGTGGTGATCGGCATTGCGGCCCTTGTTTCTATAAACTCCTTCAATATTAATCTTCAGACCAGTATTGATGAGCAAGCTAAGGATTTGCTGGGTGCTGACCTGGTAGTAAATGCGAACAAACCTTTTGAAGAGGATTTACGGGCTAAATTTGATTCCACTGAACTTGAAAGGGCCCTGGAAATGAATATGGCTTCTATGGTTATGTTTATGACCAGCACTCCCGGAACCCGTTTGGTACGGATTGTAGCGCTAGAAGGTGATTTTCCATTTTACGGTGATCTGGAAACCTTACCCAAAAACGCGCCTGAACTGATGAAATCAGGCCCATATGCTATGCTGGACGAGAACCTGGCTTCACAGTACGACGTGAGCTCTGATGACTCCTTGAGGATTGGTGGGCTCAGCTTTAAAGTAGCGGGTACGGTAAGTCAGATTCCAGGTGGCGGTGGACTCCAGTCTACGTTCACGCCTTCCGTCTACATATCTCTTGATAACTTGGATTCTACCGGATTAGTCCAATACGGAAGCCGCATC
>JBCCIX010000621.1:0-2349 GCA_039028075.1 Bacteroidota bacterium
GGAAAAGGTAATCACCGTTGGAGATTCGGTCGGACGTGCTTTCGGCGGGCAACATGGCGACGGGCAGGTCGACTACTACGGAATGGCTAATGTGTCAGGGTGGCCCTCTGGCTACGGAGAGTCATACGGATATCGAGCTGCCAGAACTATTGAATGAAAGAGCTACTGTCGATATTCCACTAACGCAGTGTCGAGAAATTTCCTGAAAGGTATGGCTGCCTGGTAAAGTTCAATTACTTTATCCACAAAATCAGTGGCCAGAAATGCTTTTTTGGTAATAGGATGCATCACCACGTAGCTTTTTAAACGGAGATATGCGATTAGTGGATGATCAGTGGAATAACCTCGAGGTGCTGTCTTCAAAGCATCTTCCGCCAAAAGATGGCCATATGCCTCCGTAAAAGACGCAGAATTTACAATAGATAGAAACTTTTTTTGCTCGTAATCAATTTCTTGCCGGATGAATTTAAGCATTTCATTAGGTGGGTGGTAAAATCCGGCGGCAATAAAACACTCGTGCGGACTGATATGAATGTAAAAATCGGCTCGCCCTTCCTCACGGATAATGCTGGCCCCGAAATTATCTTTATACGGTGTTTTATCCTGACTATAAAGCAGGTTACGATTGATCCTAAGGATGGACTTTTTTGCAGTAATAGCCATAAATTCGGGATCAATCAACTTCACCTGTCGAATCACCTCATCGATTTCTTCAATGAAGATAGCTTTGGCTTCGTGATATCTCGGGCGATTCTTATCCATCCACTCCTTGCTGTTGTTTTGGATCAGATCATTCAGAAAATCGAAAACCTTTCGCTTATCCATTATGGCCATAGCTCCATACACTTTTGTTTTTCCAAGCCACCTTTAATAGACACCTTGCGCCATGATTTTTCTGCCAATACTTCGGCTTTGATTAGGATTTGGGGACACTCTTCCGCGGCCTCTTCGATGGTAAGCCCAAACTTCACGGAGCCTATGCCAGCCCAGAGAACGGCACCCATGCACATAGGGCAGGGCTCCACGGTAGTGTAAAGAGTGAGGTCCGCCGCCTCATCGTAATCAAGCTGCTGCATCTTGTTAATCACATTCATTTCAGCATGTGCAGTGGGGCCATGTAGTTTGGTAGTGTTATGATCTGCTACAAATTGACCTTCCTCATCCACTAAAACAGCCCCGAAAGCGGTATTACCTTCTTTGGCGGCATCTATCGCTATCCGCATCCAAAAAGAATCATCATGACCTTTCATACTTCTAAAACTTTGCTGCCTGACAATTGTTTTCTTAATCCTCAAAAACCAATTGTAATGAAAAAGCCAATCCCTATTGCCCCAAAAAAAGGCCAGGAATCCGTTTGGGATTACCCACGGCCACCCCGATTAGAGAAGTTCAATAAAACCATCGAGATCTTTTTCAATGACATCCGTATTGCCCGGACCAATAAGGGTTATCGTGTTTTGGAAACCAGCCATCCTCCGGTATATTACATACCTTTTGAGGAGGTAAATGAAGCACGGCTACTTCCTTCTGATCACACCACCTATTGCGAATGGAAGGGGGCGGGCTCTTATTATGATATACTTCTTAACGGAAAGTTTGTTCATGATGCAGCCTGGTATTACGATAAACCTAAGCGCGGTTTTGAACCCATTACCGGATATCCTGCCTTTTATCCACACAAAATGGATCAATGCCTGGTGGATGGAGTAGAGGTAAAACCACAAGCCGGCGGGTTTTACGGCGGTTGGATCACACCGGATATTGTGGGACCCTTTAAAGGGGAGGAAGGTACCTGGGGGTGGTAGCTTTCAATTAAGAATTAACAATGGGCAATTTGCAATTAGCAATGAAGAATTGATAATTATGAATTACTGATATCCGAGTAAACAATATCGCTATGTTAATCATAATTCGAAAAACACCCCTAAATCCCCTGAAGGGGACTTTTTAGGCACCCCTTTAGCTTACTATATTGCAGAGGATCACAAAAAGATAAAGGCTCCGTTGTAATGTTAGATTAAAGTCAATTAAAAATTAAGTCTAACAAAACAACAAAGCCATGAAGTACAATAAAAGTAAAAGAATTGATTCAAAAACCCTATTAGTAACCGCAGATTGTAGTAAGGGAAAGCATATGGGCTATTTCAGAACACCATCAGGCATTGACATCCAGCCATTTGAGTTTGATAATAGCCGAAAGGGCTATGCATCATTCTGGTCGAAAGTCACCGTTTTTGCTCAATCTCATGAGTTGTCCACCATTTTATTTGGTTTTGAGTCTACGGGGAGTTACAGTGCCTGCCTGGCAGATTTTATGGCTTCCCAGGGAGCTTATTTGAGTCAAATTAA
>JBCCIX010000622.1:0-2340 GCA_039028075.1 Bacteroidota bacterium
CCGGATCAAATTTCCTATCGAAAAGGCCTTTTACATTCTTTACGTGACCAACAACCGCAAGAACGAATTCACCCTGGATGAGCTCTCGGAAATGCTCGACTTAAGGAGAAACACCGTATGGAGTTTCAAAAAGAAGATAGAGGAGATTTATAGTGGACACGATAAGAAATCGTCTACCGTTATGATTCACAATCTATTTTCTACGCATCTGAATTAGTTCTAATTTTTTTAAAAATCCTGAGACCTACCTCAGAGCTACCCTATGCAATCCTTTTAGGCGCTAATGAAAACAAGAAATCCCAATGGAAAAAGCTCATCAAAGCGGTGCGAGTGTTATCACTTATTGGCTGAAGTAAATATAACTTAATGTGAGTTTGCGATATAATTTAGGCCTGCTGTACCGGAAAAATCAGCTTTAGCTTTTAGAAAGCTTATTTTGTCCCGCATCTCAATGTAGCTGTTCGGTAGATTGCGGACATTTTTCTTCCTAATAGGAAATAATAGAAAGAAAAATTCCGCAATGACTCAGAACAAAGAGATTTTTTAATGTCTTGGAATTCAGGTTAACTTAAGAAGAAGTACAATACACGACCGGCCGCGGGAGGTCATGAACACGAAAAGCTATCGAAGAATGATACTGAAAGCTTACCACTGGATATTGACCGCTTCCATCCCATGGATGAAATAGAGAACCCTTGATGATAATTGAAATTCCTACTCATGAAATTACCAAAGAAGAAAGAACTTGCTCAACGCTCAGCCTCATGGCTAATAGTATGCTGATGATTATGTCAACGTCAGCCGTGCTTTTAAGCAAAGCGATATACTATTTACACTTCTGAGAAAGATGAGATTCCACAAAAATGAAATCCAGGACTTATGTTTTGCTCTGCACAAGCTCAGTGAATGTTTTTACCGGGCACACAGTGCACGCAGAATCAGAAGACATCAGCAATTAACCAAGCTGTTGGAAGAAGTCAACCCCTCTGAATACTATCAGCGCTAGAGATGCCTTGTAAAAGCATCAGGCAGGGCAATAAAATATTTATGGATACATTTGGATACGTTTTGGATATACCCAAAAAAAATAAACAAATGATGCATCAAAAATTAGCGTTTACAAGTAGTGTTTTCCAGCGGATCATGCAGCAATTAAGTGTTGTCGATAGCTTCAAAGGCCATTGGGAAGCCATAGAACTCAAGCACAGCCAACACCTAAACGAACTTAGAAAGATCGCCACCATTGAAAGCATTGGTTCATCTACGCGAATAGAGGGGGCAAAACTGACCGACCAGGAAGTAGAAAGACTCTTGAAATCAATAAAAATCACCAAACTCACCACCAGGGATCAACAAGAGGTAGTGGGCTATTATGAAGCCTTACAAGTTATCCTGGACAATTATCAAGACCTAGAGCTATCAGAAAGGTACATCCACCAATTGCATGGCATACTGTTAAAGCATAGCGCAAAAGACCAAAGTCATAAAGGCCAATACAAAACCCTGTCTAACCAGGTAGTAGCCAATTACCCTGACGGTACACAACACATGATCTTTAGAACCACCGAGCCTTCCATGACTTCAAAGGAAATGGAAGCGTTACTAACGTGGGCCAATGAACGTTTTAAAAAGGCGGATATGCACCCTGTAATGATCACGGCTGCCTTTGTATATGAATTTTTATCCATCCACCCGTACCAAGATGGCAATGGCAGGCTGTCCAGGTTATTAACTACCTTGCTACTCATGCAGCAGCACTACGAATTTGTTCAGTATACATCTTTTGAGCATATCATTGAAGAGCGGAAAGAAGCGTATTACCGGGCCTTGATCGAAGGTCAGAAAAACCGGTACAAAGCGACTGAAAAGATAGACCGATGGATACTGTTCTTCCTGGACTGTCTGGTCACCCTGATCAAGCGTTTAGAAGCTAAATATGAAGTATATATTAAACTCTTCAAGGAACTGAATGAAAGGCAACAAGCCGTTTTAGCCTTTGTTAAAAAGCAAGGCAAAGTTAAAATGAGTGAAGTAGAAGAAGCCTTTAAAAGCCACTCACGCAATACATTGAAAAAAGATATGACCTACCTTGTAAATGAAGGCCTGCTGTTAAAAACAGGAGAGCGAAAAGGAACCAGGTACCATTACGAAAAATAACCCAACGCTGAAGGCCTGTCCCGGTTGCCAACACCGGGGCTGCCCCAATCCCCACACCAAACACATACAGGCTAACCCGCACCTCTCGCAGTCGGGTAACCGGGACGGGTCACCCCGTCCAAGTCCCCTAAGAACCGTACGAGCGAGTTTCCCCGCATACGGCTCAAGCACTTTAAAAGTCAG
>JBCCIX010000623.1:0-2338 GCA_039028075.1 Bacteroidota bacterium
GTTGCAAGGGTGGGGGGGTATTGATGGTGGAGTTTTAGTTGACGGCTGCGGAAAAAGTTCAAGAAAAAAATACCAGGCTTCTTCGAGATTTGTCATCTCGAAGCATGATCACTAAATGTACCGTTCTGATCATGCGAATACTTCTTTAAAACTTCATAAAAATCACCGGCACTACTCAATAATACTCTTCCTCTTTTTCTGCTACAATTTTTCTAGTAGATACATCTGCCCATTTACGTACGGTAAACATTACAAAATATCATCTACCTTGGCTTTCATTTGATCATCTAACAAATAGAAAGATTCGGATGATACATCCTATGATAAAGCTTCCAGTTTACAAAACTGGAAGAACAAGGTTCAATTTAATTTTCGATAAACTTCCACTGGCATGGATTAAGAATTGATCTTATAAACTCCACTACCTTCAAAATCAAATCCAGAGTCGATCCCCGGTGCGAGAACCAGACCAATTTCATCTTGAGCTATATCACTGGTGATTTTGCTCCAGTAGTCTAAGTTAATTGGAGAAGTCATAGAATCTACCAAGTCTTCATAATCGTAATATTCTACAAATTTTTCGAGTATACTAGGTATTAGTATTACTATTAATCCTGTATCTGTTGAGAAACATCTTTCCTTTTCAGATTCGATGATTACATCATAGTTTATTTTTATAATACTGCTTATAGGAAATGATTCGGAATGCGTTGAAAACATAGCAAAAGGAATATCTGTATATGGAAATGGAAAGACTTTATCTTTAATATTACTTAAGAGATTCTCCTTATCGAGATTATTAATCTCTCGCTTAATGTCATTTATGTAAAGGCTTTCGATTACTATATATATTTCATTAGCTTTCAGAATCAATTCTTCGCCCTTTGTGGAAACGTTTAGCATAATTCTATCATTTAGTACGGAACATAGGGTAAATGCTCTAACCCAGCTCTTCGAGATTTGTCATCTCGAAGTATGATCGCTAAATGTACCATTCTGATCATTCGAATACTTCTTTAAAACTCCATAAAAATCACCGGCACTACTCAATAATACTCTTTCCTCCTTTTCTGCTACATTTTTTTCTAGTGAATACATCTACCCACTTACGTACGGTAAACAATTACAAAATATCATCTACCTTATCCTTCATTCGATGTTTGAATTTCATCATCGAACAAATAGAAGATTCCGGTTTACAAAACTGGAAGAGCGAGGGTAAAAACTCGATTGGCATATAAATTAAAAGCCCCGCTACTGCGAGGCTTCTTTTTCTAAATATTCTTCTTGACTCATTCGCAGATGTTCCAAAATGTATCCCCCTGGAAAGCCTTTCATTTCTAACCAGTCAATATGCGATTTTTTATTTTCAATTAACTGATGAGCTAAATATCCTTCAGTAACATCCCCGCAGGACAAACGATAAGCCCATTCGTAAAGTTGGTTTTCTGGGTCTTTTTCCAATGCCTTCTTTTGAAATTCCAAAGCCAAGTGGTTGTCTTCTAAACCAAAAAACCATTCTGCAATATGAAGTATCTTCCCAATAAAAAACAAGTACTCCGCATTGTCTGAAAACTTCTTCTTTGATTGAATAAACCATTTTTGAAGTAATTCGACCATTCTACTTTCTTTTTCATCAGGATATTCTTCTTCCACCAAAATGTTATGTAAAAGATAAACGGCTCTTACATTTAGCTCAACATCATTGGGGTTTTTGGTCAATAGTTCATCAACTGAATCAATTGATGGTTGCCAATCTATCTTTTTGTGAAAACCAAAGTCTTTTTCTATTTCAGATAATTGTTCTTGCCAACTCATAAAATAACTTCTTTAAGGAATGAACATTGTACCAAGTCGAGGGACACCATTGATAACATTACCTCTAATAAAGACAGTCTGTCCACCTACTCTAACTGGAATATCTCTGAATAAACCGCTTGCAGGAAGTTTCCCATTAGCAGCATTCAACACTGCTCTTACGGTATTTTGTTGCCCACCAAGTTTGTTAACCAATGGGCCAAGATTATGCTTTGCGGGGAATAAATGCTTAACCTTATTTGGGTCTTTCATTACAAGGCTTACAGCATCATCAATCGTAGACTTGGAAAACTGCGTCAAAAGCTTTGTACCCTCCCTCGCCACTCTCCTAATTTGCAAGACTCTTGCTGCGAGCTTCAACCCGCCTTTCATGACGATACCGCCTCCCGGAAGCGTGACAATGGTGCTTAGGCCCGTAAAATCATCAAAATCTTTTTGCGCTTGATGGATTCGGGCAATCAACTCTTCGCTGGTCAGCACTCCCCGCCCGAGTACTTCCCGGTTGTATTCATTCCTTAGA
>JBCCIX010000624.1:0-2337 GCA_039028075.1 Bacteroidota bacterium
ACCCCCACCTATTTTGCCGTACCGTTTACCAATTGGTTATTTACCGAGGCAAACCAAACCTATGTCACTGCTTTATACGATGATGTGACCAAGGTCATATTCAAGAATTGGTTATTAATGAATGAGCAAGCCTCAGAAGATGGTCTCGATTTTAGCGCATTTCAACCCGATAATAACGTAGTGAATAACCCGTGGTTAGAATCGAGAAATGATAAAATTAATTCAGCACTTGGAGATATTGACTACACCAAAATGGAAACGGTAGGGCCATACGGCGTGCTAGCCTGGAAGGGAGGAAATAAGGTAGGCATTGCCTATAAAGAAAATAATTGGGATCCGCTGGAAAGTAATTGGACCATTCCCGGAGCCAATTTTGTATCGGATTTTAGTGTCAGTGTGAATCAGTCAGGACACGCCATGGTGGTCGTAAGTTCAGCGCCAGGGAATGTTCATGTGTTAGAGAGGGAGAATAGTGCAGCTTCTTGGACCGCCCCATTACATCTTACAGAACCCATCGGCAACGATTTTAGCTTGATTTCATCGCTTTCTGCCGATCTCAACAGTCAATCGGATGCCGTCGTAGTTTGGGAAGAGAGGAAAAATACATTTGAAGACTTTGCCAACGTATTTTATGTTGAAAAAAGTAATGGGGGTAATTGGACAGAAAAAGTTCAGCTAAATACACTCAGTGAGATCGCTAAATACCCATTTGTCGTTCAAAACGATCGTGGTGATGCTCTGATTCTTTGGCAAGAGGTATTTCCAAGGGATTCAGCCTCCTTTACGCCCGGCTTCGAATATTTTAGGGGATACAGTTTACTAAAAGGAAAATTCAAGCCGTTTAACGGAAATTGGCAAGATGAGGAAGTTATCATGGATAATGAAGCATTTAATGCGGGATTTGTCACCGCTGCCTTGGATGAAGAAGGCAATAGCCTGATCATTTGGAGACAGGCCGCGTCTATAGAAGAATTTGGAGATCAAATGCCTGACTTTGGCTCACTGCATTCCCTACGGAGATCAACCCAAGGTGATCTTTCGGAAGTGATGCAAATTTCACCTGTAGGCCTAGATGCTTATCATCGCATCCCTGAGTTTAACCCTACCAATATCGTTTTAGCCGGTGATGGTTCTGCGTATTGCGCGTGGTGGGCTAAGAACGATAACGACTACAATGTTTATGTATCAAAAAATAACGGTACCCATTGGGAAGACCCTGTAACGTTATCCACAGGTCAATATGATGCTACTTTAGCGAATCTGGCAGGGTTGGATAATGAGCAAATGGTCGTTACCTGGCAAAGGTACAATGGAGTCAATATGATCATTGAGATGGCTAGGCTAGATTTTAATTCCAATCAATGGTCAAGTCCCGCTCGCTTATCGGAAGTAGCGACAGATAGTTTTTTCCCCTCTGTAAGTTCAAATGGTGAAGGTTTATTTACTACAGCATGGCACTCCTATTCCGCAGCTACCGGATATCAGCAATCAGAGTATGTGATCAACTTAGATACGGGAACAGACAAGCTCGATCTTCTCCTGAGCACTGAAGACAGTAATTTTCCTTCTTTCAAAATCTATCCCAACCCCACCAAAGATATCATTACCGTAAACTTGCCTACGGGACATTCTTTTAAAAATTACAGTATCTCCAATGTGCTAGGTGAAGCTATTATGAAAGATAATATAGTCAATAATTCTTCAGGCTCAATGGTCATAGATATCAATTCACTGATACCAGGTATCTACTTTTTTCACCTGAACACAGAAAGTTATTCAAATAGGTTTAGGGTGATAAAAAACTAAGCAGGACGCTTGTCCACTCGCAATGGCACCTGACCCTCTGTGAAGGAAAGAGCAGTTATCCCCAGTCAACTGTGTGGATCAATATGATATGAAGTCTGTGAATCGCTCTGGCTACGGGTTCAACGCCACCAAGGCAAGCGATAGCGGTTAATGAATAAGATTTTTGGGGCTACAGGCATCTTGAGGATACGACTGCGCTGTTCTTTATCTCCGTCTATTTCTGGAATTATTGGTGAGTTATCATCGATATGAGATGCGGAATTACCATTTTCGCCCGTTTTCAGCTATCTTTGCTTTAACGTTAAAGCTTTTATCATTGAACTTAACAAAAGAATACGTAATAGGTCTGGATTTCGGCACGGACTCAGTGAGGGCAGTACTGATTGATGCTGCCGATGGATCTTCCCTCGCCAGTCAGGTGCACTGGTATTGCAAATGGAAAGCTGGTTTATATTGCGATCCTTCAAAATCACAATACCGACAACACTTGTCGGACCATATCGAGGGGCTTGAGCTAACGGTCAAATCCAT
>JBCCIX010000625.1:0-2332 GCA_039028075.1 Bacteroidota bacterium
GGGCGGTGTGGACGGAGGTGGGCTATCGTCGCCTTTCACCCAAAGTCCATTAGGCATGGTAACCGCCAGTGACACTAAAGAGGAACATGTGCCAGAGGCTTACCTTAACTATATTTTGATGGATACGCTTGGTGTATTTATTGAAGCAGGGTTCATTCAAATGACGGAAGCGGCGCGCGAGGACGGTTCTATCACGGAGCATGAAAAACTGGAGCTGGAACACATTGCCTCGCAAGACGGGTACTTATACACGTTTGTGAGCCATGAAAGCGATCAACCAAAGGACGTGTTTTTTGATGATTTGACCATGACCTTATCCGCAGCGGATCAATTGTATTTCTTTTCCAAAGACCACCTCGGCAGCACCCGGGTATTAATCCGGGATGATAACAGCGTGGTGGCCCGGTATGATTACGATGTGTACGGCCAACAGATTCGTTATGAAGGCAGTGAGACCACCGCTTATAAATATACCGGGCAGGAGTTTGATCAAAGAATTGGCCTATACAATTTCAGGGCTCGATTTTATGATAATGAACTGGGTCGATTCTGATTTATAAAATTAATGAATAAAACAGGGAGACCTAATTTAGAAAGCAAATCTGGTGGGTCAGACTTGTCTTACGCTGGATTTGGTCACAACGGTAAGCAGATTTCCGATCTGCGATCAAGTCGCAATATTGAGAGTAGAGTAATTCATCCATATTCAATTGAAACACCAAATTTTTGCAACCCGGGAAGAATTTAATTTCGTGGTCAATTCGTAGGACAATCAAGACGCCCACTGGCGCAAGTCTGTGACTTGTGCTTAAAAAATGAAAACCAGGGTTTTTAACCCGGGGCAAACGAAAGAGGAATTGAATCATGTACTCCAGTTTTCCCTACTCAGAGTCTCACGGAGTGGACTCTGAGGTTACCTTGCGGCCAAAAAGGCCAGTTACAGCTTGCGCTTAAGTGGTGTACTGGGTGAAAAAAGGAAATGCCATTCGTTCCGAAGTATACGCTGAATAGATCGAATTGAAAGATGATCCTGACATCGCTAACGTACTGACCTCCTTGGGTATTCCCACCGGTGCCCCTCGTGCGGTGTGGACCGAGGTGGGCTGTCGTCGCCTTTCACCCAAAGTCCATTAGGAGGAACAACTTTGAAATACAACTTTACCTAAGAAAAAAGCCCTATTCAAATCCTTTTTTCCCAGTTCAATTTGCCGGTGAGTGCATGGAAACTCAACAAACGGTCTTTGATAATAAATAGGAGATTATCTCGGTAAGGAAAAATAAATGCTGCGTTGCTTCCTAAACTAAGATCATCGGCCTCACTGTTCTTAAACTCCCAAAGTAAGTGCCCTGTTTCATCTAAGACTGATACGATAAAAGTAGCCCTCTCTAAGGTTTCGTAGCTATGGATCACCGTAATGTTAGCGGTGGTATCTGTGCCCACTTCGTAGGTTCGCATAAATAGAGCCTCGATAAAAACCTGTTCCGGTTGCAAGGTCTTACCGTCTGTACCTACCAAAACCTTTCGCGCCCCTCCCTGTAGTTTAAAGATGCTAGAGTTCAAATCTAAGCTTTCACCGATCCTGACATACTCTGTAAAATCTTCCTCCAGCGTAACAGGTAGCGTAGCGCCTGGGAAAAGTGCTTTCAGCGAATCCTGGTATATTTTTCCCTTATTATCCCTCAACGTGATGGTCAAGTTTTTTGGGTCAAATGTGTAGCGGTTGAGCCCTTCGTTGTCATTTGAAAGTAAGGTAGTTACCTCATCTTCGGAAAACTCCACGACATCACCCGTTTCAATATTTAACACGTTAATTTCATCCTCGTTCTTGTAATGGATAAACTTTTCTGAATAACTAAGTAAACCTAGTGAACCGTTGTTTTTATAACTGACACCTTCTCTGAAAAGCACCTGTCCATTTTCCATATCAATCCAATAAAAGCGAGGATAAGCATCCCAACCTGTAATAGACGTATGATCTCTAATAAGAAGGTATTTTTGGTGGGTGCCCAGGTAAGCGACCTTTTTGTAATCGAGATAACCAGATCGGGATTGCTCACCAAAAAAAAGAAAACCTACCAATGCGCCTATACCGCAGATATAACTTGCAAAATGTATCAAGGGTGAGTCATAAATATTGGAAATACGATCGATGATAACACCGATAAAAACTGCGTACAAACCAGCAATGTAAAAGAAATTAGAGTAAATCCAATCCAGCATATGAATTATCTTATCAATTCTCACGGTACACGACAAAAGTTTCAAATCATATTTTCGGACGGATATATGTTGAAATCAATCTTTTTTTTCAGCGTCATGCTGATCCGGAAA
>JBCCIX010000626.1:0-2309 GCA_039028075.1 Bacteroidota bacterium
ACGGAACTTACCTGGGAGAAACTTAATGAGTTGAATATAGGTATGGATATCGACTTATTTCAATCCAGGGTAAGCGCCTCCTTGAATTATTACCGGAGGGATGCATTTGATCTAATCGGTGTAGTTCAAACTAGTGGAGTGGGGGGCCAGGGTTTAAAAGTCGGAAATTTCGCCGATATGAAGGCTACAGGTTATGAAGCCACAATCAATACCTTAAACTACAAAAACAATGATTTCTCCTGGCGTACTAATTTTAATTTTGGTTATACCATAGATGAAATTACCCGGTTAGATTTTGGACCTCGAATAGTTGATGCTATCGGACCCGGAGGGGCAGCGGTCCTAGGCGGACCAAGACGCGGTCTATATTCTACTCAGTTTGCAGGGCTGAATAGTCAAGGTATTCCGACGTTTATTAATGGAAATGGAGAACGCGTTTTTCAATACGATCTCCAAGACCGACAAAACCTGACTGAAACATTAGTTTTTGAGGGGCCGGTGGAGCCGAGGGGTGCAGGTGGGTTGACGAATACTTTTAATTACAAAGGGCTTTCGTTAAGCGTGCTCTTATCGTATAAATTTGACTACAAAATTCGACTAAATAACGCGTTTTTCGGTACATATACTGACTTCGACGCGCTACCGGGTGATTTAGTAAATCGATGGGCCGTTCCTGGTGATGAATCGCTTACTGATATTCCTGTTATTTTGGATAATGGTGTAGCACAGACTGAAGGTGATGTAGTACTCGCTTATCAACTTTATAACAATAGCAATGTAAGAGTGGCTGATGGGGATTTTGTACGCTTAAAAACCGTGCGATTAACCTATCAATTGCCTGCAAATGTCTTAAGGCGCGTTGGACTAAATAGTGGCTCCGTATCGGTAGAGGGTCAGAATTTGGCGCTTTTATATTCAGACGATCTTCTCAATGGGCAAGATCCTGAATTTTTTAGCGCAGGTGGTGTAGCCTTACCGCAGCCGAGATTGATTACCTTTTCTTTAAATCTGGGGCTATGAGATACAGATTATTTTCACGACTACCTTCATCTGTTTCGAAGAACACAACCTATGATCTCGAAGAAAGTCAGTTCTGCTTTATACGTGCATCCAAATTTTTGAAAAGACCTTCAATTGGATTTATCATTTTAGTTTTTCTGTCCGCTTGCTCCGATTTTTTAGATGAAGTTCCCGACAATAGGGTGGAGCTCAATGATTTGGATCGGGCTGCTCAGTTGTTGACTAATGCGTATTCTGATGCGAGTTATGCTTTTACCGAATGGATGTCTGACAACGTGGACTGGACCAGGGGTACAAACCTCCGAACGAGTCATTTACAACTTTACGCTTGGGAAGACGTCAATACCGGCCCTACCGAATTGGATACTCCCGATTATTACTGGTTTCAGACGTATGAAGCTATTGCTCATGCTAATGAGGTATTAGCGATTATAGATGAGCTTCCAATAGAAACGGAAGAAGAGGAGCAACAAAAAGAAGCTGTAGAAGGTGAGGCCTTACTTACCCGAGCCTACGGACATTTTATGCTGGTCAATCTGTTTGCAGAGCATATCAGTCCGCAAACTGATTCTGATCCCGGTATTCCCTACATAAAAGAACCTGAAACTACATTTATCAACACTTACGAAAGAGAGGATATTGATGATGTCTACGATGAAATTGAAGACGACCTTCTTGATGGTCTGGCATTGATTAATGACAATTTTTTCGAAAATTCTGGCAAATATCACTTTAATAGAAATGCTGCTTTGGCTTTCGCTTCCCGGTTTTATTTATTTAAAAATGATTTTGTTCGTTGTCGGGATTACAGCTCACAACTCCTGGGCTCAGATCCTTCTGCGTTCGTTAGAGATCTTACTTCAACGGAATTTCGAAATGCAGCGTCTTCCATAACCGGATATCCACAGCTCTATTCTTCTCCCGAACTACCTAGCAATCTTATGCTCATAAGAAAATCATCACTGGTGCAGCGAACAGATTTTTCTTTTGGGCCGAGTCGCGAGAATTATGGAGGTCTCTTTGCCACCAGGCCTTTCCCTGACACTATAGATGAGCGAGAAAACCCAGCCTTAGTAAAGGGCGAAAATGCGCTCTTTCCGGTGCGTTTTCAAAATTTATTTGAGCGTAGCGGCCTTAATTCTAACGTAGGTTTTCCGTACCATATCGCCATGGCTTTTACAGGGGAAGAAGTACTATTAAATAGAATAGAGGCTAATGTGGCTTTAAACAATCTGGAGGAAGCCCTATCCGATTTACAAGTGTTGACGGATAATCGCTACAGAGGTGCT
>JBCCIX010000627.1:0-2269 GCA_039028075.1 Bacteroidota bacterium
ACTTCAAGTTTTTATCAGAAAGTAATAGTAGACCATCCTCCCTATCGACTTGAAAACAAACTTCGGGTTATAGCACCCACCGTTTTTGTCGAATCTAATGAGTCTAGTTTGGGTAAGCCGCGCACTATCACAGTGCTGGAACCTTCTGTAAAAAAAGAGTTAGCTGAATTAGATTACCAGTTTGTTGAAATTTTGGAGCGTGCTGATTATGTGATACGAATTAACGCGGCTACCAGAGAGGGGCAGAGAAATAGCATTGCTTCTTTTAGTTACCTGGATGCTACAGTCTCTGTGCAAAGCCGTAAAACAGGTAAGGAAATTTATAAGTACTCGGTTTCCAATGTAAAAGGTGGCGGCGCTGATTACAATATTGCAGATGCCAAGGCCTACGAAAAGGCAAAAAAAATGATCGCCAACGATTTGTCCTACAAACTTGAATTTGGCAATTAGCGTCCCACTCGGGAAATGTAGGATGAAAGGTCATTAAATACTTGATTTGAAGCTTCCCGAGCTGCTTGATTACTCATTTTACTCAAGCTGGGGTATTTCCTTTCTTCACGTGGCATTGAAGGTAATGCTCGCTTATCTCCATTGAAGCTGCCGATCCATCGAAATGCCCATTTATCTGAACCTAAGGTGGATCCTGACTCAAGTACTTGTCCGGTTTGTACATCGATTACCTTGTAAGTACAACCTACCGTAGCCTCAGCGCTTTTGGAGTATATGTCCGCGATAGCGGTCACATCTCCCTTTATTTCTCGGGTCTTTTCTTTCCCGTCTTCGTCAATATACTTTTCTTTCCTCAGCACTACTTCTTTAGTATATTCCCTTTCCGACGGTCCGGCTTGCTGACGGTCGACTAAGCTCTCGGTCACGTTACCTACCAGAATTACGTCTACCCCTTTTAATTCACCAATTTCAGCCGTTGTACTTTCATCCATAAGGCCAGATAGTGATAGTTTTTGCTCTCGTATTACCTCGTCCAGCTTATCTCGGTCGATTACTTCAAAGAATTCTAGACTTCTCGCTTGCGATGCCAGATTATTAAGAAGATGTTCTGACAAAATTGCCCCTACGTCTCCATAATTGGAGCTTATAGTCATATCAAACTTATTAATTCCCATTCTGGTAGTCGCCACTACCTTCACGTTGTTATAGCGCTCTGTAGCATCGCGGTAATCCGGCGAGTATTGGTTAGCCCACCTGAAATGTTTAGCTGCTCGCTTTAATTCCGATTTTATCTCGCTGTTTTCAAGTTCCCTACCTTTCGCATAGTGCATCACAGCCGCTTCTTTTTTTGATTCTTCAAACTTTGTTCTGGTGGACTTAAGCTCTTCAGTGAAATCAAGAGGTTCGTAACTAAAGCCAGCATCTCTCTTTCGTGCAGGCTTGAACGATTTTTTTGGTATATCAGATAGAACACCCTGAATTTTATCAATGGTGGTAAAAATCCTGATTAATTCGGCAAACTGGGTAACGGTTACATCTCCTTCAAACGTGGCAGTGCTTTCTTTTAATTGCTCAATTCTGCTTAAATTGGCCTCCATCGCAGGTTGATAGGACTCATTTAACCTTTCTTGAGCATCTGATACGTGCTTCTTTTTATCGGCTGTCTTTAAAGCCGTAGCCGCGTTAAGAAGAGCTTCGGAGTATCTTCCTCTTTTTACTAAACCCTTGGCTTCCCTATCGTAAAAGTTTGATCTTTTGCCACTTTGGACATTGTAGGTGTTTAATGAATAATTAGGTTGGGCGCTTAAAACAAACCCTGAATAGAATAGAAAAACAGTAAGATAAAACCTCTTCATGACAACGTATTCATTACGATATGATCCAAATCTAAGTGAAAGTCAGGACGAAACAAATAATGTTCCATTGTACCAATTTGAACCTTGAATTAAAAACTGAACTTTGCCCCTAATGTTTAAAGTGTATAAACTATTCAATTTACTAAGCCTGGATGTAGTGCTGGGTTCCATCGTATCAGCTATGACTTTTGCCGCTCTTTTAGGCGTACGGGTGGAGGCATCGGTTCACATTTTGCTTGGCTTAGCCGTGTGGATTATTTATACGTTTGATCGGTTGATGGACACGAAGGGCAATGAGCAAGTCCTTCTGAGTGATCGACATGCTTTTCACAAAAAGTACTTTACGCTTCTTGGATGGTTGATAGTGATATGTACATTGGTTTCCATTGCACTTTTGTTTATCATTAACGCTAAAACGCTATTGTGGGGAGTGGCATTAACAGGAGGTGTTTTTGTCTACTTAT
>JBCCIX010000628.1:0-2264 GCA_039028075.1 Bacteroidota bacterium
ATGATGTCAATAGATGTTGCTTTTCCTCGTAACGAAAAGGATTGGTTTGAAAAGTTACCCCCTGAAATTGATGATCAGTTAGAAGTTAAGCTGCACTACGGTCACCTGTTTTGCCACGTATTTCATCAAAACTATATTGTTAAAAAGGGCGCAGACGCGAAAGCGTTGAAAGAAGAACTCTTGAAAACCTATGACGCCAGAGGGGCCGAGTATCCTGCGGAACACAATGTAGGTCATGAATATTTGGCCAAACCGACATTACGTAAATTCTATGAGCAGTTAGACCCTACCAATGCGTTTAATCCAGGTATTGGTTATACGAGTAAACGCAAATATTGGAAGTAGTTCAGTTAGGGTAATTACCTTAAATTCAGAAAAGTCTATTCCAGTTTACCGTCCAGCCAATGTACAATATTGAGTAAGAGCTGATAGTTTTCCGGAGCGATTTGATTACTCATGCCCATCTTTGTTTTGTTAGGGCCGGCAAGTTGGGCGGTAAACATCGCGGCTTCACCGGATACTACGACTCTACCTTTACCGTATTTTTTATATGCCCCCTGTGACCAGCCTTCTGCACTTTGTATTCTCGTAGTCTGATCGAAGACCCAGGCTGTATCTGGAAGTAAGTTTACGTATCCTTTAGAAAAGGATAATATCGGCGTAGCGTCGCTGGGAAGTTTAATGGCCTGACCTGTAAAACTGGCGACCTGTTCTACACTTTCTTTTGAATTTCTCCCTTCGGTGATCCCACTCTTAATCAATGTTCCATCCTCAATTTTGAAAATGGCCGGCCCTCTCCGTGCTGTATCAAGAACAAAGCCGTTTGTAAACTCAAAATCAAATGCCGCACCCAGGTCTTCTGCTGCTCCCGCCATGGGCATATGATCAGCAATTAGAAAAAGGCTACCTCCTTCATGTACCCATTCTTTTATCACATTAATTTCTTTGTCCGTGAAAGCAGATGGGTTGGGCAAATACCAATTCTCTAAATTGGATTGGTGTAGAGCATTTGAAATTACAAGGATTTTGCCTTTTGAAACTTTGGCTTTTGTAAACTTTCCCTCGTAAGCCATAGCCCTATAGCCATCTCTTTCCAGCAAATCTGAGAAGGCACGATACCGACCATCTTTCGTATGAAAATTATGATGTCCTTCGTCGATAAATATTATTGGCCCTTTACCTGCTTCATAAGCGGGTGAATAGATTGGGGGGTTATAAGTGGTATCGGCAAGTTGCTGAGCTTTCAGATAAATAGGTAGTATTAAGAATAAGGTGATGAGGTAATTGTGCATAGCCTAGTGAACGACTTGGATTGAAGATGATTGGTTAAAAGGTTGAAATAGTTGTTATGAAAGGTAAAATGGCCCTTTTTAAATTAACTACTAAACACCAAAATATAAATTGAACTTTTGGCTTTAATCAATTTTCTGAACTTTTGGAGTTCATCGACTGTACGGCTCTTTCGATACCAGCCGGGGTAAGTGGGAACATAGGGATCAGTTCTTTAATAATTTGCAACGTATAAGTATGGGGCCAGTAGCGTAGTGGCTCCGGGTTAAGCCAAACGCTTTTCTTGAACTTGGCGGCAATTGATTTTAAGCTTTGAATACTTGACGTATTTAGTTCATAAGGGGCCATAGCCGCATCACCAATAAAGAAGACCCGGTAGGTCTTACTATGTTGTAGTAACTTTTTAATGGTAATTGACTTAGTTCTTCTCTCGTCGGTGAAGACCCTATCATAAATCGTATTATGAAAATAATACACCTCTAAATCGTGCGCAAAACGTGTTTTCATTTTGCGAAAGAGGTTTTGCACACTCCTAACGTAGGGAGCCATCGAATAACCACCGTTATCGATAAGTACGATAACCTTTAGCTCCTCGTTTTTTTCACTTTTTAGTTCTGGAATGAACAGCCCACCACGCTTTAATCCAGATTTAATGGTTTGGTGAACATCCAGTTTTTCTATGGCGCTCTCTTCAATCACACCTTTAATAGATGCTAGTGCGGCGTCAACATTATTATCATTCAGTAAAGCATCTCTATCAATAGGAAAATAGTTTTTATCACCTAACACTTTACGCGCCATCTTACCACCTCCCTGTCCACCTACTCTAATACCATTTTTAGCCGCTCCCCCGTGTCCATATGGAGAAATACCTCCGGTACCTATCCAATGGCTTCCACCACCATGCCTGGTTTTCTGTTGTTTCCGAACCTTTTCCATTCGGTCCAATAGCTCCTCCAGACTGATGTCGGAAT
>JBCCIX010000629.1:0-2258 GCA_039028075.1 Bacteroidota bacterium
ACCAAGCTTCCTCATTCTCCAAGAATAGAACCTCTCGTAGTCAATGCGCAATGGCAGGGGGATTTGTGGTATCAAAAATCATTGCAGGTCCAGGATCTGTCCACCAAATATTTCCTGGAATTTGAAGGTGTTATGCACGAAGCAAAGCTTTGGGTGAATGGCACCAGCGCCGCAAATCACGCCGGAGGTTATCTTCCTTTTTTTGCCGATATTTCTGACTATTTAATTGCAGGTCAAAATCAGATTACACTTTGGGTTAATAATCAAGATAACCCCAGCATACCGCCGGGAAAGCCACTTGATGGTTTGGATTTTAATTATTACGGCGGAATTTATCGACAGGTAAACCTCATTAAAACCAATAAGCTACACATTACCCATGCGCTCCAGGTTGATCGCATGGGAGGTGGTGGAGTGCTTTGTCATTTCGATTCGATTTCGCAGACATTCGCTCAGGGTTCGGTACGTGTGCATGTTAAAAACGAACGAGATCAAAAAGCAAATTTCAGGGTAAAGGCCACTCTTACAAACCCAAAGGGAAAAGCGCTTACTTTTTACAGTGCCACCACCGAACTAGCTCAAAACTCCGATACAGACCTTAATCTGAATTTACGAGTAGAAGATCCCTTTCTGTGGTCTATCAAAACCCCACATTTGTACGCCATGAAAATAGAAATATTCGATCATGATGATCAATTGGTCGATGATTATGTAGAAAAGATTGGTATTCGAAAAATAGAGTTGACCTCCTCCGGCTTTTTTCTCAATGATGAAAAGATCTATTTACGAGGTACCAATAGGCATCAGGAGTATCCCTACGTGGGTTATGCAATATCGAAAAATGCTAACTATCGTGATGCGGTGAAAATCAAACAAGCTGGATTTGATTTTGTCCGCCTCTCGCATTATCCGCAGGATGAGGAATTTTTAAAGGCCTGTGACGAGTTAGGCATATTGGTAATGAACGCTATACCCGGATGGCAATTTTTCGGGGATCAAGCATTTATCCAAAACTCTTATCAAGACATCCAAAGGATGGTACGCCGGGATCGGAATCACCCTAGTGTGGCGTTTTGGGAAGTTTCATTAAATGAATCTTCAATGACCGAAGCGTACATGAATAGAGCCAACGAGATCTTAAAAGAAGAACTTCCGTTTGATGATACGTATTCCGCCGGCTGGATCGATCATGAGGCCTTCGATCTTTATATCCCGGCCAGGCAACATGGAAAAGCCCCGGATTACTGGAATAATTACAGGTCAAACGAACGACCGTTATTCATAGCAGAATACGGCGATTGGGAGTATTACGCCCATAATGCAGGCTTTAATCAAAGTAACTTCAAAAACTTACAAGCGGACGAACGAAATAGTCGCCAATTAAGGTCTCACGGCGAAAAACGGCTATTGCAACAAGCGCTTAACTTTCAGGAAGCCGCCAATTCAAACCGAAAAGGGCCCAATACGATCGGTCATGCCAACTGGGTCATGTTCGATTATAACCGAGGCTATGCGGACGATATCGAAGCCTCAGGAATCAGTGATATTTTTCGAATACCAAAGTTTGTCCATTATTTTTACCAGAGCCAGCGCCCCCCGGAAGATACACTAGCACTTCGAGAAGGCACCGGTCCCATGGTAAAAATAGCCTCTTACTGGAATGCAGATTCCAATCCTAACCTTAGGGTATTTAGCAACTGTGAGGAGGTAGAACTTTACCTTAATGATTCTTTGATTGCTAAAAGTGGTCCAAAGCGTGATAGGTATTCCACACATCTTGCCTTTCCGCCCTTTCAATTTAACCTTGGTGCATTTACCCCAGGGAAGTTGAGTGCTGTAGGTAAGATTGGTGGTCAAGCGGTTTGTCGGGACGTCGTGCGCACTTCCGGGCACCCTAAATCACTCCGTCTGTTTGCTGATAACTTTTCAACCGTTACAGAAACGGATGATTTGATTATCTTGCATGCAGAAGTAGTGGATAGCCTTGGATCCTTATCGCACGTTGCTCAGCATAAGGTCAAATTTGAGCTTTTGGGAGAAGGAGAGCTGTTAGGTGAAAACCCCGTAGAAGCAGTGGCCGGAGTAGCTTCAATTCTATATCGCGGTGACCCAACCCAACTCAATATAAGCGCTGAGTCTTCTCAACTGAATTCTGACGAAATCCGAACTCAGGTGAAAAATTGAAACGGAAGCTGCCGATAGGCTTTTCTGAATCGTGTCTTTTAAATACTAAATCTCGGCCAACTCCTGCTTTGGTA
>JBCCIX010000630.1:0-2244 GCA_039028075.1 Bacteroidota bacterium
CAACGGATTAGTCAAAAAACAGAATGGTCCAGGAAAAACCAATCCGTTAATAGAAATATAAAACCCAATATCAAGCACGCTATGAGCTATAAAACTGTCTAAACCCCTTATCTTAATGGCATTAAATTGCTATTGATGAATCTATCTCCTATTCGTGTGGCCTCAATCATTTCGGCGATGGGCACTTCTTTATCATTGTAGCCGGAAAGTATGTTAAAAAGCTTCAGAAGAATGAAGGCGACCACGTAGATTTTGAATTAACGGAAGATCCAAATCCGTTGGGCGTTCCCGTGCCAGAGGTATTGGAGGCCTTGCTAGCACAGGATAAGGAGCTCAATTCAAAGTTTGAAAAACTCACCGACGGAAAAAAGCGCAGCTTAATTTATTATACTACCAGTGTCAAAGACCTAGACCAGCAAGTTCAAAAAGCAATGGCTTTTCTCAACGGCTAGGTCAGCATGAAGCGAAAATCTATTTAGGCACGGTGATATGATTTCCTAACAACAGCGCATTCAAAAACAATCGATTAGTGCCATACCAGCTTCCGCGAAAGTTAGGATTATCGGCAAACATTACCACCCTGCCACGTCCTAAAGCACTGACTATAAGGGAGGCAGAAGGCTTCAAAAAAGTATTTAGATTATCCTGGGTGATAAACCCATCGATATGCGGATCTTGGGTGTATTTGACCACCGTACCATAGGGACTTGCACTGGGCTGAAGCCAGACTTCGCTATTTCGGTAAACCGGCAACAGTTTTCTTGAATAACCAAAACCTAACGGATGTGTCAAATCCAGATCTCCTTGGAATAGAGCCCCACCAACTCTCTTCTTTCCAATGTTCTCAGGGGCAGTAACGTAAGGAAGCCTCTGTGCAGGTTTCTCGACATTATTTTCGTTTTGCTCTTTTTCCTTGCTTATCAGTTTTTCTTTCACCAGCTTCTTTTCAATCGCCCATTTGGATGCCGCCCGAATGGTAATCAGCGTGTTACCCGCTTTTACCCAATCGCTTATTTTTTGAATTTTAACGGAATCCAGTGCCGCGTATCTGGCTGAGATCATCACCATAGTATTGTATCTGTTCAAATCAACACGGGTAAATTGATCAAGTCTTACTTTCGTAATCGGCATATTCATGCGTGTGTCCAGGAGATGCCAAACCTCACCTGCTTCATAAGAAGATGTAGACCCACCGATCCACATTAAGGCTTTGGGTTTCCGTATTACCCTGAAATACCGGCTTCCCAAATCAATGCCCGAATTCGCGTAACCTGTCGCCACCGGGACTACCTCCACATTCCATTTTTTGGCCATTTCCGTAAGCAAACTATAGAGCGAATCGGATTTGATCTTTTGCCTGCTCACAGGGATCATCAACGTTCCGTAATCATACTGCCGACCATCAAGGGAGAAAGGCTTAAAAGCGGAAGTCGCATTAGCGCCTCCCTCAAGTAGGTGGTATAGTGCGGAGGTAGCATTATAGTCGTTGTAGGGAATTAGGTAAGCATAATTCGAAAAATCGAAGTTTGTGGTTTTTACTCTATTCGTTTCCGTAGTGACTTCCTTCCCCTTAGAATGTGCACCTGTTAATTCAGCGTAAGGTAGATTGTAAAAATTAACCAAGGACCATCCTGAAGCATCGTAAAAAACGCTATCTACGTACTCATCGTAGGTTTCAAACAGGGTTTGAACCATCCTGTACTGTTGCTGATTTGTAGGCACGACATAAGCTGAACCCGGTTGGTACGTATACCCGTTTTTCGTGATGGACTGTTCTAGTTCATAAACTTTTATGCGGTGGATAAGAAGCTTGTCTATGAAGGCTTGTGTTCTATTCTTATCTTCGTCATCACCAAAAACGTACCCCTGCACGGAACTCTTAGATACCTTGCTCAAAGCTGATTTAAAAAAGCTCTGCTGATAGTTGTGGAGCATTTCTTTATTCTCAACGGAAGCCCTGATCGTGGCAAAACTGGAAGCATATTGATTCCTAATGGTAAAAGGAAAAGTGACTTTTCCCAATTTTGTATCTTGGATATGGCCTCGCGAACTGGCTTGCTCAAAAAGTAGCGCCAAGCCCCCTTGCAAATCAGGGTAAGAAGATCCGTAGCCAGGATATGTCCCATCAAAAACTTCTTTTGTAAAATAGAATGAACCTAGCTTGTCCAGTTCTTGCTTGAAATAATTGGCAAAGGTATCGTTCAATATGGTGTAATTTTCTTTAGGCATAATCGGGTCTTTGGA
>JBCCIX010000631.1:0-2231 GCA_039028075.1 Bacteroidota bacterium
AAGTCTTTTGAAGACCTGCCCGAACTCAACACCAATGTAACCGCCACCGATAACGATCAGATGTTCAGGCAAATCAGTTAGTTCGAGCAGTTTGGCGCTGTCCATCCAATCCACTTGTTCAATCCCTTTGATGGGAGGAAGGCCTGGCCTCGTGCCTACATTGAGATAAATATTCTCTCCTTTGATTTCTTCCTGGCCTACTTTTAATACCTTATCCGCGGTAAAAGAAGCATAATCCTGGAATAGGGATATATTTTCAGCAGATTCTATCCAATTGCTTAATCCATTAGAGGAAGCGTTGCGGACTTCATTCATGCGTTCGACAACGCGTGTAAAGTCAACTACAGGTGCTGCTTCAAAGCCATAAAATTCACCTCTTCTGGCTTGATGCAGCGCTTTAGCCGAAGCCACCATAGTTTTAGTGGGGGTGCAACCATAATTTACGCAGCTGCCACCCACTTTACCACCTTCAATAACGGCAATGGATGATTTAGTGGGAATAAGTTTACCTAATAACGTGCCGGTGGCTTGTCCAGTACCAACAATAATGTGGTCAAATTTTTTCATTACAGGAATATTGAGAGTTCTTTAAAACTATTCATTTTAAATGAATCTTCTTGTATTCCGTTTGGATCACATGGTCAATGCTCTGCGGTCTAAAGAGCCTATTTTAATCCGATTCTCTTTCTTCATCGGGGGCCATCCGATTGTCGTTAGAAGAAAGGTCGATCAATTTGTTGTAAGGATCTATACCCACTGAAACCGGTTTTTCGTCCACCACAAAGGTCCATTCATTATTGATGCTTTGGATATTGTGTTTTTCGAGGTAAAGCGGAACTTCTTGCCGATCGCCATCCACCTCTTTTTCTGCGAAAATGCCTACTTCTACCCAATCGTTTAGAGGAAGCGAATACGTAGGCTTGCGCTCACCTTCTATTTGATAAGAAAGTGTATCGCTATCGGGAACGTCCGTATACACTCTTTTCCCTTTCTCGTCTGTGCGATACTTAGCCACGATGGCTTTTATGTTTACCTCATACTTTCCGTTGGATAGTTCTTTATAAGTGGCTTCGTTCACTTCATTATTATAGAGTGTAATGGTCTCAAACATATCCTTGATAAGATAGCTTAATGAATCAGGCATAATGTCTTTCACAAACTCTACATACTCCAGGGAAGTAGTGTAAGGGGGTTCCTGAAAGGCTACGCTATCAATGTATCTGCTCATAGCACCATTGAAAACATCTGCCCCAAGGTAGTCACTGAGGGCGTAGAGAATAACTGACCCTTTGTTGTAATGAATGTATTGTTGGTTTTCATTGAAAATCAACGGTTTTTCCTTTAATCTCTCTTGACCACGACCTTGCAGATATTTATCCAGGGCATCCTTCAGAAAAACCCTCATCTTATCTAAACCATATTCCTTTTCCAATACTTTTAAACTGCTATATTCCGACATACTCTCGGACATTAGGGTCGCGCCCTGCACATTAGCTCCGATTACCTGGTGGGCCCACCACTGGTGTGCAACTTCGTGAGCCGTGACACTGAATGGGTAGTCCACTCCTTCAGGGTCTTCATCATCGACTTTGGCGATAAAACCAATCGATTCGGAAAATGGGATGGTGTTGGCAAAAGATTGCGCAAATGTGCCGCTACTGCGCGGGAACTCTATGATCCTTACTTGACGGTGTTGATACGGGCTGAAGTTTTCAGTATAATAGGTGAGTGATTTTTTGATCCCCTTGATCATTCGATCCAGGTTATACTCGTGACCCTTGTGATAATAGATCTCGATATTGACATCTTTCCATTGGTCACGGGCTACTTCATACCGGGCAGACTGATAAGCATAGAAATTTAAGATCTTGCTATCCATTTTATAATGGAAGTACCTTCTGCCATTTTCCTCCCATTCCCGCTGTAGGTAGCCGGGGGCGATTGCAATTTGATCCGGGGAAGTACTTACGGTGGTTTCAAAATTAATCCAATCCGCACTGGAAGAAATGTAGGTATTTCCCAAAGCGCTGGTGTCATAAGGAGACATCATTCGTTCTTTTTCGGGGAGATCGTATTTCTTCCGGATCTCGTTGTCGGTAATTTCGCCACCCCCTGAATATCCAAAAGTGGGGAAAATGCCATTATTCATGAAGGTGCCGTTCGCGCGTACCGGGGAGTTATCCCTAAGCCAGGTATTGGGCTCATTCCACATTTCGAAAGTGAACGTTATT
>JBCCIX010000632.1:0-2228 GCA_039028075.1 Bacteroidota bacterium
AAAATTCAACTTTAAACTACAGATGAAATACACCCGCCTTTTTTTAATCGTGTCGGTACTGATTATCGGTTGCACATCACCAGAAAAAGAGCCAGGCAATGAATCCTCCCAGCTTCCCAATATCGTGGTCATTTATTTGGATGATCTCGGTTACGGAGATCTCGGGAGTTACGGGGCTGCACCAAATTTAAAAACTCCAAATATCGATGCACTTGCCGATGGCGGAGTTAAATTCACCAATGCCTATGCCACCTCTGCGACCTGTACACCGAGTCGTTACGGGTTGCTGACCGGGATGTATCCCTGGCGGAAAAAAGGAAACAAAATTTTACCCGGAACCGCACCTTTGATCATCGATACGGCTCAAATGACCCTTCCCAAGATGTTAGCCGCAGTAGGTTATAGAACAGGTTTAGTAGGAAAATGGCATCTTGGGCTAGGTACAGGACATGTAGACTGGAACCAGCATGTCTCGCCCGGCCCCAATGAAGTGGGCTTTGACTACGCTTATTTTATGGCAGCCACACAGGATCGTGTGCCCACGGTTTATTTGGAAAATGGTGATGTGGTAGGGGTAGACCCCAACGACCCTATTGAGATTAGCTATCAAGAAAACTTTGCAGGACAGCCCACAGGAAAGGATAATCCTGAAATGCTTAAAATGAAGTGGCACCACGGGCACAATAGCAGCATCGTCAACGGCATTCCCAGGATCGGTTACATGAAAGGGGGAGAAAAAGCCAGGTGGATAGATGAAGACATGGCCGACCACTTCCTGGCCAAGGCGCAGGCATATGTAAGGGAAAGTAAAGATCAGCCATTCTTTTTGTATTACGCTATGCAACAGCCGCACGTGCCAAGGACACCCCACCCCCGCTTTGTGGGCACCTCAGGTATGGGCCCTCGTGGGGATGTCATTGTTGAAGCAGACTGGTGTGTGGGAGAGTTCATAAAAACGTTGGAAGAAGAAGGGGTTTTGGAAAATACCCTTGTTATTTTTTCAAGCGATAATGGCCCCGTACTCAACGACGGATACTATGATGATGCTGTTGAAAAATTAGGGGATCACGACCCGAAAGGAGGCTTACGAGGGGGGAAGTACAGCCTGTTTGAGGCTGGAACACGCGTTCCATTCATTGCCTATTGGAAGAATCAAATAGAGCCGGGTACTTCTGATGCCTTAATTTGTCAAATGGATATATTGGCCTCGGTAGCCGAATTGGTAAAGGGAGAAGCCCGGGTACTGGACAGTCAAAATCTTTTAGATGTACTCATGGGTATATCTCAGGAAGGCAGGGAGTCGCTGGTGCTTGAAGCTAATACCCGTACAGCTTTCAGAATGGGGGATTGGGCCATGATCCCGCCTTATCCAGGTAAAAAGATTAATAAGCTGGTCAATATAGAACTAGGCAATAGTGATGACTATCAACTTTATAATCTGGCTTCAGATCCTGCGCAAAAAATAAATTTAGCCTCGGAAGAGACGGGGAGACTGCAGGAACTGATTGAAATGTATCGTAAAATACGAGGAAAATCATCTGTGGAAGTGAAAGAACTGGAATTGAAATAATTCATAGGTGGATTGATTCGAAAACAGTTCAGAAAGAACCTGATACAAAACCTATAACTAACAAAAATCGCATGCAAGAGGTGAAAAAATCGAGTTTTCGTCAATTTGCGAATAGTCAATGGATTATTCCGATACTCTTTTTTTCATTGTCATGTACCCAAAGCGAAGAACGTTATAACATATTATGGCTGGTTACAGAAGACCTGGGAATGTACATTCCGCCGGTCGGGGATTCCACCATTCAAACACCTAATCTTAGCCGACTGGCACGGGAAGGGATAGTATTCACAAATTTGCATAGTCCTTCCGGGGTATGTGCGCCCAGCAGGGCCAGTATAGCCACTGGCCTCTATCCATCAAGCTTTGGAGCTAATCATATGAGAACCCACTCAAACACTAAATTTACAGGCCTGCCGAAATATGAAGCGATTCCTAAACCCGGGGTAAAGATGGTGAGTGAATTGTTGCGAAGAGAGGGATACTACTGCACCAATAATTACAAGGAAGATTACCAATTCAAAGCACCTAAAACCGCATGGGATGAAAGCAGCCCGTACGCACATTGGCGAAATAGAAAAAAAGATCAGCCATTTTATGCGGTTTTTAATTTTGGTGTAACGCATGAATCAGGACTGTTCGAGCCTTATGGATTCAGAAA
>JBCCIX010000633.1:0-2184 GCA_039028075.1 Bacteroidota bacterium
GAACGACTTGACCGTCTTTTATCACCACGACCGCGGCACCCGGCTTATCAGGCGAAATATATTTTTCAAATAATTTATCTACCTTCTTGACACCTGAATCGTTTCCTTGAGATAGGGACATTCCAGAAAGAAGAAAGGCTACAATGAATAGAGTGAGTTTTTGATACACAGTTGTTGAGTTTTGATTGAATTGCTATCTAGAGACCTTCAAAACCGATTGAGGTTGCATGCCTTAATTTTGACATGTACTAGCGGCATTAAAACGACATGTAAGAAATAGATGACTTTTTCAATTCGACATATTGATCCGGAAACGATTAGCTTAAGAAAGGCAACCGTAAAAGACAAAACATTAGTGGTGGCCTTTGATTACCACCTGAATAAAGTAGAGCACATCGAACTAAAGCGGGAGGAAAAGATCACCAAAGCCATAGCGGACGAGCAATGCTTTATCATCGTGGCCCATGATAAGGCAGTAGGTTTTATCCTATTTGATTATCGCTTTTTTGACCAAGGTTGGATAGAACTCATTATTATGGAGGAAAAATACCGAGGAAAAGGAATAGGCAGACAAGCCCTTGAACTTATCTGCAGAATAAGTAAGACGAACAAGGTGTTTACTTCGACTAATCGTTCGAATACTCAAATGCAAAAAGCAGTGACCAAAGCCGGTTTTTCGTATGCGGGAAAAATAAACGGGTTAGACGAAGGAGACCCCGAACTATTCTATTTTAAAACGAATGATGACAGGAAATGAAAAAGCGATAGATATAAAAAGCCGCTTTCACCCCAGTTCAAATTAAGAGTTAAAGACTTCCCGTTACCGTGCATTTTCAATAAACTCGCCACAAGTGATCATCCATCATAACAGGACTGTGGGCAACAATTCACTTTATCAGACCTAGGGGTAGGGTAAACCTCTTTAATGAGGTTATACGGACAAATGATATACCTTATGAAAAAAGTGATTTTTTATTTGGCCCTCTCAGCACTGCTGGTGACACTATTATCCTGTGACCAAGAAGATGATATAAATTTGGATAATTCTATTTCTGATAACGCACTTTCCGAAAATTGTGTGAACAACTTTAGCAGTCCCAATTTGCCATCAACCTGGCAGCCTTGGCAATGGAGTGGATACGAAAAATTTCCTTCATTCTATTTTGCGGCAGAACCGGAAGGCTATTTAAATGCTTCTCAAATGCAGAAGATAAGCCAGTTTAGCCTGGCCATTTTAGAGTTTAGAATGGGTCAGTTTGCCGAAGAATTTACTACCGGATTATGGGCAGGCGGAGATTTAGCCGGTTTTATGGAAACCCAGGTTGAAAATTTTAAAACAGCTCATCCCAACGGACCACCTATGCTTGTTTATCGAAGTGGAATGTGGGCGGGTTCTATGTATGAACAGCAATGGATTGCTTTACAAAACCAAGACCTTTTTATTGAAGATGAAAGATTGTGCGAAGGATTCATAAACTACCCTAGAGATGTAGACGAGTCAGGATTTGAAACAGATTTGAAATACTGCCGATGGGATTTTAGGAAATGTGTTACTCAAGAAGCGTACGCCCACCTAATTGAACTCGCCGCAACCGAAAACACGGATGGGGTATTCTTCGATAATGCACAAAGCGTCTCTTGCGATGAAACCAATCATCTGAGTTATATGACACAAACTGCACGACGCTCGTTTATGGAATCGCAACTTGATCTTTATAAAAGAGTTTTTTCAGAATTGGTAAACAACGGAAAATATCCAATTTTATCAACCACTAATGGATTTTCTGATATTGGAGCTCAGGTACCTTGGGAAAATGATTGCCCTCTGGCCGAAGAAGCTATACTAGAAGCATTGGACGGGATACCATTTGCCAGGAATAATGAGTTCTGGATGTGGAATTTAGGAAAAACTGCTTCAAAACAAATTAGAAACTCACTCCGAGAAACAGAATACGGGATTCCGTTAGTCGTCCATATGCCCTATTTCCCAAATGACGGAGGATGTTTAGAGGGCTGCATCACCTTAGATGGAGTTAACAAGTCGTTTACCCGTGATGAGTTTTTAGAATTTGGTATGGCGGCATTCTTGGTAGCAATGGGACCAGGAAGCTACTTCGGTTTTTCTGATATGCAAAATGATCCGGAATTAGGCGGCTGGGGTGATATAAGTTGGGATTATTTTGC
>JBCCIX010000634.1:0-2183 GCA_039028075.1 Bacteroidota bacterium
AGGCCACCCCAAGAGATAATGCAGCAGTCGAGAAAATATGCCATAAACTCAATGCTTTCAACACTAAATTTCCAGGCACTCCACTCACGCTCGTCTATAAAACTACGTCATCCTCATTTACGATGGGTCAGGAGTTCTGAGTTTATACTCCAGTTATTAGTTTATGGTGACTCAGATAGATATAAGCGGTAATATTCTTGATCAGTTTGCGAAGCAGCTCAATATAAAGATTGAAAATGACCACCTGCGCCTTAACTCAACACTGGGAATCGGGCACGCCAGACTTTGGAGACTTCCCAATCAATTGGAGCTTCATCACTTCGCTATTACACTCAATGAACCTTTTGAGTTACAGTCCACCAACCCTGCAAAAAGTGATTGGTTCCTTTTAAATATTAATCTATCCGATGCCGAACTAAAGAAGACGGTCAATACGGAAGAAATCAGTTTCCAGAAGTATCTTCCTTCAGGTATATTGCTTTATACGCCCAAAACAGAAGTTTTAAGTACATCTCCACAGCAGGTACCTTTCTCAATAGTTCTGATCCGTTTCCATAAATCTCTTTTAATGCAATATTCCGACCAAAAACCGGATGTGTTTAAGACATTCAGATCGGCAGTTATTTATGAAGATCTTGACTTTCAATCGGAACAACTTTTGATCAAAAGCATAGAGGGAAAAAATTTACTTTTTACTCATTCTCATGTTTTAGAATTTCTCGGTCTTTTTTTTGAAAAAATCAAAAGCCGGAGGGATGAATCCTATTACGAACATCTCCATCCTGATGATCTGAAAGGATTGTTTTCAGCAAGCGCCTTCCTACGAAATCCTTTTGCACAAGACCTACCATCGGTTGAAGAGTTATCCAAAATTGCAGGAATGGGTACCACTAAATTTAATACCACTTTCAAACAAGTATTCGGAACCACTCCCAGGCAGTATAATCTCAAGATAAGGATGGAGTACGCAAAAGATCAGTTACTTAAAAAGTTCATTTCTCCTTCTGAAATTAGCCATCGACTAGGATATTCTCACCCTTCAAAATTCACTACGGCGTTCAAAAAGCAATTTGGAATTTTACCCTCGCAACTTTAGCATCTTACGTTGTTTAGGGACAAAACCCTGTTTTCTTGAGATAACAAATATTATTACTTGAGGAGCACTTTTGAAAAAAAGTAGTTCAAATGAAAATCTTTGTTACCGGGGGATCGGGTTTTGTAGGCCAAAACGTAATCCCTATTCTCATCAAAAATGGACATGACGTATGTGCTTTGGTCCGAAGTACAAAATCCGCAGAAAAAGTTAAAAAAATTGGAGCCGAGCCGATAATGGACGAGCTGACCGCTTTATCAAAAAACACTGAATTGGCCCTAAAGGAATGTGAGGTGGTCTTGCATTCGGCAGCTCATATAGACTTTACTTATGATCCAAAGCCATTTTATGCTGTAAACGTTGAAGCTACGGAACGACTACTACGCTTATCCAAAAATGCAGGAGTCAAAAAATTTATATATATAAGTGCAGCTCCGGTTGTGCCAGGCTCACCCATTGTGAATTTATCCGAAGATGAAGCTGGAAGCGATCTGCCAAAGGCGTTGTACCCAAAGACCAAGGCCATTGCCGAAAAAGCCGTTTTATCAGCCCACTCGAAGGGATTCCAGACTTTGTCATTGCGTCCTCCTGCCATATGGGGTCCAAACAATCATCATTACCAAATGCTGTTTGATAATGTGAAATCAGGAAAATGGAGATGGATCGGCGGCAGTCATCAAGTACTTTCTACAATACATGTTAAGAATTTAGCCAGCGCCATTCTTTCTGCCATGAAATCCGAGATTGGCGGAGAAGCCTTTTTTGTAACCGATGGAGATCGACGCTCCATGAGAAAAACATTTGGCTCCATAATGAAGGCCCACCAACTAGATCCTGGCGACAAGGAATTGCCTCTCGGTGTGGCCGTATTGATGGCGCACCTCTTTGGCGGTATTTGGAAACTCTTCGCACTGAAGTCAAGACCTCCTGTTGCCCCTCTCATGATTCGGTTAATGGCGACCGAATTCTCTGTATCTGACGAAAAAGCCAGAGTAAAGCTAGGGTATCGGAACGTAATCTCTTTCGAAGAAGGGATTGAGGAACTAAGATTAAATGCGCTAAATAACTCAGTAATGTGAAAGTTTCTGTC
>JBCCIX010000635.1:0-2172 GCA_039028075.1 Bacteroidota bacterium
GGGGGAGCAGGATATACAGCCGGCGAATTGATCAGACTGCTGATCAACCATCCGGAAGTGGAGATCAAAAGTATATTCAGTACTTCTCAGGCAGGTAAGCCGGTATATTCCATACATGAGGACTTAGTAGGTGAAACTGATTTGGTTTTTAGTGACCAACTAGAAGCTAATCTGGATGTAGTTTTCCTATGCCTCGGACATGGAAATAGCAAGGCCTTTCTTCAAGGCAATGATCTGGGAGGTGCTAAAGTCATAGACCTCAGTAACGACTTCAGATTGAGCAAGGATGTCCACTTTGGTAAACTAAAATTCCTTTACGGCTTGCCAGAACTCAATCTTGAAAAGATCAAAAAAGCGGAAGCTATAGCGAATCCTGGCTGTTTTGCTACGGCCATTCAATTGGCCTTACTGCCTTTAGCTTCCGGTTCCCATCTCCAAGGTGATGTCCATGTTAATGCCATTACCGGCTCAACAGGTGCTGGTCAGTCTTTATCCGCCACCACCCATTTCACCTGGAGGAACAACAATGTATCTGTGTATAAGGCTTTCAACCATCAGCATCTGGGGGAAATTGGTGAAAGAATAAAATCTTTGCAATCCGATTTTGATCACTCCCTCCATTTTATACCCATGCGTGGGAATTTTACCCGGGGTATTTTAGCCACAGCGTATACCCACACAACGCTGGAGCTGGATGAAATCAAAGCGCTTTACCTAGGTTATTATGGGCCATCGGCTTTTACTCATATTTCTGATTTACCTATCCATTTAAAACAAGTGGTGAATACCAATAAATGCCTGTTACAGTTAGAAAAGCACGGGAATCAGGTCTTGATCACCAGCATTATCGATAACCTCTTAAAAGGAGCTGCGGGACAAGCCGTTGAAAATATGAACTTAATCTTTGGACTGGATCAGCAAGCTGGACTGAACCTCAAAGCAAATTACCATTAGCCATGAAAAATCAAACCATAACTATCATTGGTGCAGGAAACCTGGGGTTGGCGATCTATAAAGGCCTTGAAAAAGGGGGTATCGCCAGCGAAAACTCAATTATTCTGACCAAGCGGGATACATCCTCTTTGGAGGATATAAAAGGTGATAACATTCTGGTCACTTCGGATAACAGTGAGGCTGCCCAAAAGGCAGACCTTATTATTCTGGCCGTTCAACCGGCCCAACTACCCGGAGTACTGGAAGGCATACAACCAGTGCTTGATCCTGCAAAGCATACCCTCATTTCGGTAGCCACTGCGGTGAGTATAGCTCAGATGACGGATATCATCGGTGAAGAATTTGCGGTGATTCGGGCCATGCCCAATACCGCCATTGCCGTGCTAGAATCAATGACCTGCATCGCGGTCAATGATCATGGAGGCGGAAAGATCGAAGAAGTACAGAAAATATTCAATTGTGTAGGTAAAACGATGGTAATCCACGAAGAAATGATGCAAGCCGCTACGGTAGTTTGTGCGAGTGGTATTGCCTTCTGGATGCGTTTCATTCGTGCGACCACACAAGGAGGTGTGCAGCTAGGTTTTGACGCCGTAGATGCCCAGGAAATAGCGGTTCAAACCTGCCTGGGAGCAGCAAGTTTGCTGGCAGGAAATGGAAATCATCCGGAATCCGAGATCGACCGGGTAACTACTCCCAGTGGATGTACGATTGAAGGGCTTAATGAAATGGAACACCACGGCCTGAGTTCAGCATTGATCAAAGGTCTTGTGACCTCGTATGAGAAGATTACTAATATGAAAAATGATTGATGTACTAATTGGAATATATCAAACAACTTGTTTTACCCGGACCTTAAAGGGAGCCAAGTTGGTCAGTGGCCTAAAGATACCGTAGTTCTCCAATTAATTACAAGTGACTAGACACTCAATACTAAAGACTAGCGACTCAAGACTCAATACTAATGACTCACGACTCAATACTAATGACTCACGACTAAAAACTATGAAACTATTCGACGTTTACCCCTTAATGGATATTGAGCTGATCAATGCCAATGACTGCTTTGTTACCGACAGCACCGGACAAGAATACCTCGACCTCTATGGTGGTCATGCCGTAATTTCTGTCGGGCACGGACATCCGCATTATGTTGAGAAGATCCAGGATCAACTGAACAAAATTGCGTTTTATTCGAATTCCGTGATCAATAACCTA
>JBCCIX010000636.1:0-2166 GCA_039028075.1 Bacteroidota bacterium
AGCAGTTTTGGTTTCCAGTCAGAATTTGTACCGCGAAAAGCAGCAGATCCTAGATCAACTCATCTTCCGAATCAAATCTGTAAAAGCAGCTAAAAACAGCAAGTATCTTCTTTTAAATGCGCCTAACGAATCCATTGCGTCTATTACGAAAGTAATGCCAGGCATGAGGAGCCCGACAGTTACCCCACTTCAGGAACCAGGATGGTCATCGTTACATTCTGTTGTTAATGAAGACGATTTCTGGAATAAGATCGACAAGTTGAAATCGCTTGGTGCCCAGGGTATTTTAGTAGTTCCGATAGAAAAAATGATTTTGTAATGCAAGTTATAAGTAATCCTATTCGAGATAATTGGGAAGCACTTTTAAAGCGACCCATTTTTGAAACGCAGTTTCTGCGAAGTACGGTAAGTACTATTCTCGCTCAGGTAAAAGCAGGTGGGGATCAGGCCCTGCTAGAATTTAATGAAAAGTTTGATGGTGCTAGCATCTCTAATTTAGCGGTAACGCCAGCAGAAATTGATGAAGCCGTTCGTAAGGTAGATGAAAGGCTTAAGGTAGCTATACAGCAGGCTGCTGCTAACATTAAGTCATTCCACGCAGCGCAAGCGCGAGGACCCCTTAAAATTGAAACCACCCCTGGTGTTACCTGTTGGAGAAAATCGGTACCCATTGAAAAAGTAGGTATCTATGTTCCAGGAGGTACCGCTCCTCTTTTTTCAACTGTTCTGATGCTTGCGATACCCGCAAACCTTGCCGGATCAAGCGAGGTCATACTATGTACACCTCCCGAGAGGGATGGTTCCGTGAACCCCGTAATACTTTATACGGCTAATCTCGTCGGTGTCTCTAAAATATTCAAAATCGGAGGGGCACAGGCGGTTGCAGCCATGGCTTACGGCACCGAAAGTGTTCCTAAAACCTACAAGATATTTGGCCCTGGAAACCAATACGTGACAGAGGCGAAACAACAGGTAGCCCTTGAAGGCACAGCTATTGACATGCCGGCTGGCCCGTCTGAAGTGGCCATCATTGCCGATGAAACATCGGAAGCGTCATTTATAGCAGCGGATTTACTTTCCCAGGCTGAACATGGGGTGGACAGTCAGGTAGTACTTTTCTGCACGAGTGAGGTAAAGATTTTAGAAGTAAACAAAGCGGTAAAAAAGCAGGTAAAAGCACTCCCTCGAAAGGAAATGGCAGAACAGAGTCTTCGAAGCAGTAAAGCTTTTATTGTCGATGATATTGACACCGCTTTAGAAATGTGTAACGCCTATGCTCCGGAACATCTAATCATCTGCACTAAAGATGCTGAGGCTGTAGCTTCTAAAATAAACAATGCAGGCTCTGTTTTTATCGGTGAATTTACCCCTGAATCGGCCGGAGATTACGCCTCCGGCACCAACCATACCTTACCCACCAATGGTGCTGCCCGTGCTTACAGTGGCGTTTCTTTGGATAGTTTTACCAAGCAAATAACGTATCAGTCTATTACTAAGGAGGGACTCAGAAAGCTAGGTCCGGTGGTAGAGACAATGGCAGAGGCGGAACTGCTTGTAGCGCACAAAAACGCGGTGACTATTCGTTTGGAAAAAATAGGGAGATAATGGGAGTGGATACTTTGGTTCGAAGAAATATTCTGGAGATGAAACCTTATTCCTCAGCCCGAGACGAGTTTGAAGGACAGGGTGAAATATTTCTTGACGCTAACGAAAACCCCTTCGCAACAGGGTTAAACCGCTATCCGGACCCATATCAGCGTAAGCTTAAAGCCAAAATAGCCCAGCTCAAAAACGTGCAAGTAAATCAGCTTTTTCTTGGTAATGGTAGCGATGAGGCTATTGACCTTATTCTCCGCATTTTTTGTGAGCCGGGTCAAGATGAAATTATTACCCTCGACCCCACTTATGGGATGTATCAGGTATCGGCAGCGATTCAAAATGTTGCCGTTAAAAAAGTACCGCTCTCTACGGATTTTCAATTATCGTCTAGCGCCGTGCTTCGTGCAGTTGGAAACAAAACCAAGGTAATTTTTATTTGCACTCCAAATAATCCAAGTGGCAATGATCTTGACCCTACTGAAATTACGGAAATCCTTTCCGGATTCTCGGGCATCGTAGTTATTGATGAAGCTTACATCGATTTTACCGATGTTCAAAGTTTTACCA
>JBCCIX010000637.1:0-2158 GCA_039028075.1 Bacteroidota bacterium
ATGGTTTTTCATAAAGAGCCCCATGAATTCGTCAAAGTGCCCCCACTTGATTTTGTAGTAATATTCAACCGTAAAGGGTTTATCTGCCAAACGATAATCTTTCGCTTGCCCGTAAGCTGTAAGGCCTGGTATGCATAAAAGGATTACCAGCGAAAGAAAGTATTTTGTTTTCATGGGGTGAGGATTTAGTTTAAGCTTTAATTTCCGGTCATAGCTTCCAAAAGAAGGATCATAGGCCTACTGTCTTTTTTTCATTATCAGGCATTGTTTGAGGTTTGATGTCGTGAAGAGCATGATAATTATTTTTGAGATCCACAATCATCGGAGGCGGTAGTCTTCGCTGTATGACCACCGGGGTGATGCCTTGAAAGTTCGTTTTGAGACCTTTTTCATAACAGATGTGGTCTAAATCCTGACGTGATGATTTTTTTATTATTTGAGTTTCAGAAATCAATCGAAAACGATCTGGAATAAACGAGTGTCCCTGAACGTTTACATCCGTACACATGAAGAAACATATGGCCAGAGCGAAGAATATATTTTTCATTTTTGACGTGTTTAGTTATTCTTGATATCCTCGATAATAGGCGGTGATCATCGATGGTTGATATGAATCTAGAAATAAGAAAAGTAGGGATGGCTTACCCATCTCCCAAAAACTATCAGATATGTAACATCTAGGTTTTTGGTAGTTCCAGGTGGGTTTTGCACACCTAAAGTCTTACTTTTTGGTGAGCTTAATTTATGTTTTGTATTTGCAAGCGAGATGGAGATTCCCGCCTTCGCGGGAATGACGTTTAAAATGAAATTTTGCTCGCAACTCTCTTTTATTACCGTCATTCCGGTTGAAGCGTAGCGGAATACCGGAATCCCACTCTTCTAATCACCGGGCTGGAATAGCATGAGGTTACCTCTAAAAGGGGCAGAATTAGCTAAGGCAGGCAAAAAGCACTATATTCAAGCAACTTTCAAAACTTACAATGAAGAATTCACCGCCTTATTTCTTTTTGTCCGGACTGTTCTTTGCTGCTTATCTGGTTGTACAGTTTACCGCCGTATATTACGCACTAGGATGGTTCAAATTTTTCGCTTTAATTGTAACGATTGCTTTTTTTTCGGGTGGAATTGCCCAAAGGCGAAATTCTCAACGTAGCCAGGAGAATAACAACAAGTAGATTGAGAGCTGATTAAGAGTTAATATCCTTAACCTATTGCTAAACTACCTCATAACTGGAAGGACTCTTCCCAAACTTTTGCTTGAAGCATTGGGTAAAATAAGAGACACTGTTAAAGCCACAGCTGTAAGCTACCTCAGTGACATTGAGTCCATTACCTATCAGTAGGTCTTCGGCACGTTGTAAACGAATATCGCGAATGAATTCGCTGGCTGAAAAATTGGTCAGGGCTTTTAACTTACGATGTAATTGCATCCGGCTCATGCCCATTTCTGTTTGGAAGGACTCCACCGTAAATTCGGAATTGGAGAGGTTCTGATCCACTACTTCCAGGGCATTTTTGATAAATGTTTCTTCAGGGGATTTAACCACAATCTTCGAAGGTGCCAAACGCAGTGTCTGCTCGTATTTTACCTGTAGTTTTTCACGCTGGGCGATGAGATTTTGGACCCGTATGAATAGCTCTTCATTATCAAACGGCTTGGTGAGGAAATCATCGGCTCCGGTTTTTAAACCGTCCAGTTTAGTGCCTCGATCAGCCTTTGCCGTGAGCATAATAATAGGGATATGGCTGGTTTTCTCATTAGCTTTCAAGGTGTTGCACAATTCCACGCCGTCCACCTCGGGCATCATCAAATCTGTAATGATAATATCCGGAACCAATTTTAAAGCGTCTTCAATACCCACTTGCCCATCGACTGACTGCTTCACCGTAAAATCACTTTCTAAAAGTGACGTCATATGGTTTCTTAGGTCAGGGTTATCTTCTACGATCAGCACGATTTTTTCGGAAGCCTCCTGTTCGGCGGCCTCTTGGTCGGCCGGAATTGACGTTATCTTAGTCACGGTTTGATAGGTTTGAGATTCACCTTCTACAATTTCTTTGGGCAGGTACGCTGACTTATTGATCGGGAACTCCAAGGTAAAGGTAGCGCCCTGGCCCGGTTCACTTTCTACGGTTATATCGCCTTTGTGCAACAGCG
>JBCCIX010000638.1:0-2146 GCA_039028075.1 Bacteroidota bacterium
GGCTGGGATGAGCCAATTATCTTTCACGCTGTAGAAATACAATCCTTTGAGTTTTTTAAATAGCTCATTGGAAAAGGATGTTCGGTAGTCGCCTTTTACTTATTTGTATTTTAATTCATTAAATTCACTTGTTATCCTGAATTTGCATGAGGTACATTAGTCTATTACTACTTCTCAATTTTTTACCCCTCACTGAAGTAATATCCGACAATGAAGGCAGGTTGATAATAAGTGCAGATACTCATATTGGTCGTGTAAATGATCTGGTATTCAGTTCATCAAACAAATTAATTAGTGTATCTGAAGACAAGACCATTCGCATCTGGGACATTGATGATTATACCTCACCAAGAGTGTTGAGACCTTATGCAGAGGACGGTTTTGAGGGTAGGATTTATGCGGCAGACATCTCTCCGGATGGACGCTTTTTGGCAATCGCAGGGTATTTTAAGATGAACGAGGTACGTGTTATCGATTTGTTCAATGATCAGGAAGTAACCGCGCTATATGGTCATGAAAGTGTAGTGAATTCCGTAAAATTTAATTCGGAAGGAACCTTACTTGCCAGTGCGGGTACGAAAGGCAACATTCTTACTTGGCAGATTGAAGATAACGGTAACATAAATACTACACCTACCCAAATCCTTAAGGGCCACAAATCTTCTATTAATGATTTAACCTTCTTCGGGGAGAGTAAGGTCATTTCTTGTTCTGATGACGGTTCTGTTCTAATATGGTTCTTGGAACAACGCATTGAACCGGTTATTATGAAATTGCATATTGACAAAGTAAACTGTATTGCCGTTTCCAAAAACACCAATTATATCATGTCAGGAGGTAATAAAGGGGACTTAATTTTATGGGACAGTACCGGAAACTATGTAAAAAAATATAATTTCGGAGACGCTCCGATTACATCACTTGATTTTACGCCGTCGGGTAAGCTTATAGTGGGTTCTCAATACCTAGGCATTTTAAACTCCCCCAATACTGATGTTCAACCATTTATGCCGGGTGCTGTCCGAAATGTATCAAGTGTTGTTTGTCATAAAAATTTGATCGCCTATGCCTGGGGAAATGGGAATGTTGGTGTTCATGATCCTGTTGACCAGGAAACTAGCCTTACCATCGAATCTTCAGTCGTTGAGATGAATAAAATTGGTATCGGTCAAAATGGGACCATTATTTTCGGTAATAACACGTTGGAGAAAGCCTTTGATTACCGTAATCTTCAGTATTTGTGGAACAAGTTCGATCGGGATCAGGTGAAAAGAGGTGTGCAGGAGGATAATGGCTACCGGCTGATAAAAATGGATGAATTTTTATTGAGCACGGGTTTTCGGGGTAAAGTACAAAACGATTCCGAAGCCGATGGGGCCATACGCTCTTATTGTATCTTAAATGAGGACCTTATAGCTGTAGGCAGTGATCATAGCTTAAAGCTCTATTCACGAGGTGGGGACTTTGTGAGGGAACTGCAAGGTCACAATGGGTCCGTAAAGGATATGGTGTATGATGACTCACAAAAGTTACTATTCGCTGTATGTGGTGATTATACCCTCAGAGCTTGGCACATAAACTCCGGAATCAATAGTTTTTCCCTTTTTATCTCCCCAACGAATGAATGGATATCCTGGACTGAAAGAGGATATTATGAGGCTTCGGCTGGTGGAGAAAAATATTTGGGGTGGCAGGTAGACTATTCAAACGATAAGTTATCGGATTTTTATCGATCCAGTACGTTTCAGTCTTCTTATCACCATTTTAAAAACACTGAGCCTATTAATGCCGCCAAAAATACCAGTGAACAGGAAGATCCCGTACTTGAGCTTAGCGACTTACCGAAGGTAGAATGGATCGAACCTAAGATGTACGAGACAGAGACGATTTCGAGTCGCTTTAACATAAAAGCGCGCATTAACCTTCCCTCAAAAATGGAGTCCTTGAGAATTCTAATTAACGGTCGTCCCTTACCGACCAAAAGAGGTTTTAAAACCTATAGGGTAGTAGGGAATGAGATTTTCATAGAAGAGACTATAGACCTTTTTAGTCCGGTCAATGAGGTGCAGATTTTTGTTAAGAGTGAAGAAGTTCGGCTTATTTCAGAAACAAGAGTGGTCAAGGTCACCTCTGATTTGAAATCAAA
>JBCCIX010000639.1:0-2135 GCA_039028075.1 Bacteroidota bacterium
CGGTAAAAACATCCGGTATGACTGGCATTTAATTCTCCCAAAAGCTCACTCATCATTTCTGCAAAATCGTGGTTATTGGAAATGTGCGGCAGGAAACGTGCGTAATCTCTCTTATAACCGTCCCAATCTACGTTATGTAAGTTCTTCACGTAGAACTTGTCTTTAACCTGTTGCCACATATGCCCAAACATGTAGGCTCTTTCCTCCATGGACTTTAATTCCATTTCGCCCCGGAAGCTGAGGCCGGATTTTTTGCCACTTTCTGCTTCTACTTTGTAGGCCCTGCCGTCGGAAAGCATGAATAAGTTCTTGCCGTCGTCACTTAGTATCAAACCCGCGCTATTCGCTCCTAATTTTGTAAGCAACTTGGTTTCCTTGCTCCTTAGTTTGGTCATCCATAAATCAAGCCCTTTTTCAAAGCGCGCAAGGTAATACAGTTTCTCACCGTCTTTGGATAGTACTGCATCACTAAGTCTCGAAGAATGTAACGTAAGTCGGACTTTTCGCTTTTTAATACCATCAAAATCAATTTTAACCGGTTTTTCGTCGGTTTTATCTTCTTTGGATTTGTCTTTGTTCTCCTTATCCTCTTTTTCTTCCTTTTCCCTGTCATCTTTTAGCGCCTTATCCTCCTTCGTTAAGTTATAATTGTCATATGCTTCCTGATTGAGCAAAATTGCATATACATCCAGTTCAGAACCCCAACTACCATGATTCCGCATGCCATCGCGATCCGAAAACCAGTACACCATGTTTCCGTCGCTTGACCATTTAGGCACATAATCACTGTACCCACTCCGTGTAATATTCTTTACTTCTTTAGTGGCCACGTTAATTATCCCTATTTCACCGATCCATTGGCGAGGCATAATCATGCCAGAGGCTATCCATTTGCTGTCCGGGGACCAGCTAAAGTTGATGTCCCCGTCAGAATAAGAGTAATTACTTAAAGCTGGAAGCACTATTTCTGTTTTATTAGAAGCCAGATCCAGTACTTTCAACGTAGTACGTTCCTCTAAGTACGCTACCTTTTTTCCATCCGGAGAGTATGCAGGTTGGAACTCAGCCAGCGGGGTTTTTACGAGTGCCCTCTCTTCAAAAAGTGTCGAAGTAAAGAAATAGGGCTCTTCTTTGTCTTTTAGGCTCACCTGATAAATATTCCAGGAACCATTGCGCTCACCCGCATACAGAATCGACCTGCCATCAGGGCTAAAACTTACCGATCTTTCTTGTTCGGGTGTATTGGTTATGCGTCGAGTGGTGCCTCCATCTACCGAGGAAACAAAAACTTCTCCGCGCTTTACAAAAACGAACTCCTTGCCGTTAGATGATATTTGCATTTCTGAAATTCCTGATGATATCGATACCGTTTCCCGAGCTAGATTCTGACGTGTGCTGGTAACCTCTATAGCTATTTTTTGAGGTTCTTGTCCTTCGCGCAATGTATATAGCTCACCGTTATAGCTAAAGCACAGGACACCGGCATCGCTGGTGGTCAGGTATCTTATAGGGTGACGGTCTAATTGGGTTAGCTGTGTATTAGTGCCCGTTTGCAGATTTAGTTTATGCACGTTAAAAGATCCGCTTTCTTCACTCAAATAGTAGAGCGCACTTTCGTCCGAGGCCAGTACCGGATTTCTATCTTCTCCATTGAATGTGGTTAGTTTGGTGTGCTTACCTGATTTTGTATCATGCACCCAAAGGTCTCGTGCAATGGAAGAAGTGTGATGTTTCCGGAAAGGATCTTCATAGCCCTTTCTATCCTGGTAGTAAATTTTATCTCCCGATTTATTGTATACAATGGACTCGGAGGGCGTCGTTAACACCGTTGTGGGCCTGCCACCGGTTATGGGTACCGAGTAGAGTTCAGGCATTCGACTATTAGGAAACTGAGCATATTTGGCCAGATCCACACGCCACGAATTAAACACTACATTTTGACCATCCGGAGAGAATGAAGCGGGTAAATCATTAGAGGAATGATAAGTTAGTCGTTCTATCGCCCCGCCTTTTGCAGGAATCACAAAAACGTCAAAATTACCATATCGGTCAGAGGCAAATGCTAATTGATTTCCATCCCGAGACCAGACTGGCATATAGTCGTAGGAGTCATCAATGGTAAGGGGAACGGCGAG
>JBCCIX010000640.1:0-2115 GCA_039028075.1 Bacteroidota bacterium
TAAATAAACAGGACTCAAGACATAAAAAGTATAGGTATCAGTCTGATCCACTTTGAAATACCCATCCATCGTAATTGCACTATAGTTGCCTTCTACCTGTACCTGCTCCAGGTTTAAAGCACTGGTTACGCCTGTGGAAGTCAAATTTTCATTAGTGAGGAAATTGTCTTTTCCCTTCGTCCAGTCGCCTGTGTAGACATTATAAGTAAAACCTGCTCTACCCTTCTTTAGATTAGTTGATGGCATCGGGTCAACCCGTTGAAAAGACTTTGAAATAACCCTACTCGCTCTTCCATCTTCATTGAAGGCTCTGGCTTTTAAGAGCGTATTTTTCTCCAGTTGAATAGGGCCATCATAGTAATTCGACCTTCTGGTAGGTTCAGAACCGTCCAATGTGTAGTACAGCTTCAGGCCTTGAAGCCCACCTTCCAGTGACACATCCGTCTTTGATGAAAAAACATATTTGTCACTTTGAATGATAGGAGCCGGTGGCTGTATGATGGTAACTTCATCTCTATCTGTGTCTTTGTTGAGTTGAAAAGCGTCGAAAATCCTGCCTGTGTAATCAATAGCTTTGAAAAGCATCATTTGATCATAAATCGCAAATGTGCAGTAATGATGCCCTTCTTGTGTTTTTAAGGTGAACCAATTGCGAGTAGGTGCTAAGGTTTCGAGTCCACCACCGGCCCCACCGGAATTGATGTATACCGTGCCTTCTCTTTGGTTTATCCGGTTATTTCTTAGCGGCCAGGTCCGTTCATAAACATGCGTATGTCCAAAAAGTGAAAAATCCACTCCATAACGATCAAACAATTTCGGAAGATCGCGAACTTTAGTATGTCCCATCGTGGACTTAGCTCCTTTAAAAGTATTTCCATGATCATCTGACTCAGAAGAATAGGGAGGATGATGGTGAACGGCTATTTTCCAGGTAGCATCAGACATTGCAAGCTGTTGCTCCAACCAGTTGTATTGATCTGAACCTTCCGAAAGGTCACGATTGGAATCAATCATAAAAAATTCAGCATTACCATATTTAAAGGTGTAGCAATATTCAGGCTGTGGATTGGCCATGTATTGATAATAGTAATCTGCATCTCCTTCGTGATTGCCGAGTACAGAATAGACAGGGATACGAGACATGAGATCGTGACCCGGACCTAAAAATTCATGTACCCATTCACGCTTGTTGTGCCCCCAATCTACCAGATCACCTGCAAGCACCACAAAGTTGGGTCTTTCCTTCCAAACAGCAGTTGCTACAGAATCCCAGGCCCACGGTGTTTTATTGTTTCGCTGGGCGTCGGCAACGAGTGCAAACGTGAAAGCTGAGCTATCATTGACCACAGATTTAAAGGTATAAACCTCACTCTCAATAACTTTTCCTGAAGCGGTTTTCGAAATTACTTGCCAAAAGTAGTTAGTCTCTGGCTTCAAGTCGTTTAACTCTACTTCATGCATCCATCGTGAACCTTCCAAAGAAGACTGCTGATTTAAAACGGGAGATTTTGCTCCTTCCACTGCCTTTCCGTACTTCACTAAAGAACTGGACTCCTCCCTGGTTTCCCAAAGTACTCGGATACTCGTTTTCGTTGAGTATTGGAGATATGGCTTAATCAAAAATGTGGTAGTGTCCGTCTGAGCGTTCGTCATAAGTTGATATCCAAGGAAAATAATGGTGATGATCGCTTTTGCCGTATGCTGTGGTTGGGCAATTAGGTTTGGACGCGTCATCTGAAATTTGGTTGGATGATTTTTTTTAAGAAATGGAATGTGTTTACTGGTATTCATCGGCGCTCCTTATGATCTTGTATAAAATCTTCTACATTGTCCAATTCAGGAGACTCCATTATGGCAGACCAGTCGAATTCTTCGTCAAATGGGTCTAGTAGCTTTTGAGGGTCTAGTACTCTCTTGTCTACCGCAAAGGCATTATATGGAGTGAAATCGGGCTCACTGGTAAACATATCTGAAAGATCGGTAGCCCCGGCATCGTAATGATTAAGAAAAGGGATTCCCAAAATATTCCAGAATGTTTTGAAAATACTGCCAAAACTTGAGTGAACGTGACTCACAAAGTTTTTCTTGCTGTAAGGTGAAATCACCATCAACAAA
>JBCCIX010000641.1:0-2113 GCA_039028075.1 Bacteroidota bacterium
CAAAGAAAATGTTCTTGTCATTCAAAATGATCGGGAGATTGAAGAAGAGCGACTTCGGTTCAAGGAGATTTTATCCCGGCATTCTGGGATATTGGATGTCAGTTTTTCCACAGGTATTCCTGCACTTAACCGGTTTATGGTCAGGGACTATTCCGTAGGAAGCGAAAGTAGTGCCATGGGACTGCGTTGGTTTGAAATTGATGAGGATTTCGTAAACACGATGAATCTAAAGCTTATTGAGGGCAAGAATTTTCAAGCTAACATGACTTCCGATTCTATGGGCATCATCCTAAACGAACAGGCGGTAAAAGAGTTGGGACTTGCCGAGCCTGTTGGAAAAGAGATTGTTATAAATAAAGGTGCTGATGATGAAAGAACGGTACGGGTGAAAGCCGTAGTGCAGGATTTTCATTTTGAGTCTATGCATAGCGAAATTAAGCCTTTGGGGATGGAGTTCCTGAGAGGTTATTCCTTTAAGGATTACATCAGTGTAAAAATAGCGCCCGGTAAGTTAGAAAGCGCTTTGGAACAAATTAAGGAAGCGTGGCATATACTGGAACCACAAGTGCCCATGACCTATAGTTTTCTGGATTCAGATTTTGATGCTTTATACCACTCTGAAAAACAGCTAGAGTCTGTATTTAATATTTTCTCTACACTTTCAGTGCTAATCGCTGGGTTGGGTTTGTTTGGTTTGGCTACATATACGGCACAGCAGAGAAAAAAGGAAATTGGCATACGTAAGATCCTAGGGGCTTCTGTCACTAATCTCATTCTTGTGCTTTTAAAGAATTTCTCGATGTTGGCGCTAATAGGGCTTGTTTTAGCCACGATTGCTATTTCTTTGGGAGCAGAGCAATGGCTATCATCATTTGCCTACCGTACGCATTTTGGCTTTGAACAATTCCTGATTGCCTTTATGGCCACTGGGGGTATCCTGTTAGTTTCTGTATTCCATCAAGTGTTCAAAACGGCCACAGGCAATCCCGTGGAGGCGATTAAGAACGAATAATTAAAACTATTGCAAAGTGATAAAGAACTATTTAAAAATAGCCATACGAAATTTTGTAAAAGAGCGCTTCTATGGATTTATAAATGTCTTAGGCCTTTCCATTGGGATCGCCTCCAGCCTTGTGATCATGTTGTATGTGGCGCATGATTTGAGTTATGATGATTTTCATCCGGATGTGGATCGCACCTATCGCGTCAACCAAACGCTCATCTGGGCACCAGGGGGTGGAGTGATGAGTTCAACTACTTTGCCTTTAGCCGGCTTATTGACCAGGGAATTTCCGGAAGTGGAAAGTGCGCTGCGCATTAATACCCCTGGAAATTTTATCGTTAGGTATGAAGATGATGAATCCAAGAAGAACTATTTAGAGAATGACGTACTAGCCGCTGACTCAAATTTCTTCGAGTTTTTTGCCTTTGAATTAAAAGAAGGTGATCCTACCACGGCGTTAAAGGGGATTAACAAAGTGATTCTTTCTGATAAGATGGCCGTAAAGTACTTCGGAGATGATCCCGCGTTAGGAAAAACCTTGCTTTTTGGTGATGAGAGAACTCCAATGGTGGTGTCAGGAGTTACTAAGGCGCAACCTACTAACGCACATTTTGACTTCGATTTTCTTTTATCCATGTATTCCAATCCCTCTATAAAGCGATTCGAGTGGAGTTGGATTTGGACACAGGTAGTAACGTACGTCAAGCTTAAGCCCGATGCCGACCCGTTAGCGCTTGAAGCGAAGATGAAGGATATTGGTGAAAGAAGTGTAAAACCAGCCCTGGCCAGTACGTTGAATATGGATTACGAGGAATTGGTTGGAGACAAAGGAGGGTATAATTTTTACTTACAGCCGGTTGAGGATGTGTATTTAAAATCCGCAAGGATAGGCAATCGAATTGGTCCGGTTGGGGACCTTACCTACGGCTATATTTTCAGCGCAACAGCCTTTATGATTATCTTTCTAGCTTCCATCAATTTTATTAACCTGTCGACCGCCAGGGCTACCCTTCGAGCCAAAGAAATAGGGGTTCGAAAAGTTATGGGCTCGCTTAAAAAGCAGTTACTAACCCAGTTTTTAATGGAGTCTGTGATTATATGTGCAATGGC
>JBCCIX010000642.1:0-2100 GCA_039028075.1 Bacteroidota bacterium
CTTTGATAGTGCATCAGGTGCAAACTTTACTCTTAGTTCTTCTCGTTTTTCCTCAGAGAGATATGATCCGGGATTAATTAAATTGCCAATACCAAGCGCTAATGTTATGGCCAATACAGTAGTGATGAGGTAAAGTCCAACTGTTTTACCTCCAATTCGAGATAGTTTGGCCATATCCGTGAGATTAGATATACCATCAATCAGGGACACCAAAATGAGCGGGATTGCGATCAATTTAAGTAGGTTTACGAATATGGTGCCGAACGGCTTTACCCAGTCTATTATTATTGGTCCAAAACCTCCCGATATAGCTACCACACCCAGGATAATGCCTACAACCATTCCAATTCCTATCTGAGCAACCAGTGATAACTTCTTCATATTCTTATCCTAATTTCGATGTTTTGTTAATTAGATAGTAATCTACAATGACCAGTGCCGCCATAGCCTCTACAATAGGCACTGCCCTGGGTACCACGCAAGGATCATGGCGTCCTTTACCTGAAACAGTTACTTTTTCCCCTTTTTCATTGACACTTTCCTGATCTTGCATAATGGTAGCTACCGGTTTAAAGGCTACATTAAAATAGATATCAGCCCCATTGGATATACCTCCTTGGATGCCTCCTGAGTGATTGGTCTTGGTCTTTACAACGCCCTCATGCTCATAGAACTCATCATTATGCTGGCTGCCTTTCATTTTTGTACCCTCAAAGCCGCTGCCGTACTCAAACCCCTTTACGGCGTTGATGCCCAGCATGGCTTTGCCCAATTCAGCGTGTAATTTGTCAAAAACAGGCTCGCCTAGTCCCACGGGTACATTTTGAATAATACAGGTTACCACTCCTCCGATGGTGTCTCTCTCCTTTCTGATCTGATCGATTTTGCGGATCATCTTTTCTGCCGTCTCCGGATGGGGACACCTTACTATATTTTCTTCGACTTTAGTTAAATCAAGTTGCGTATAATCGGGTGAAACAATATCACCTACACTACTGACGTAAGCGACAACGCTGATATTAAGGTGCTTTAAAACTTGCTTGGCTAAGGCACCGGCAGCTACTCGGGCCGCAGTCTCTCGGGCGCTGCTGCGGCCACCGCCTCTGTAGTCACGGGTGCCATATTTTTCTGCGTAGGTAAAATCCGCATGGGAAGGCCGGTACTTATCGGCTATATGAGAATAGTCTTTGCTCTTCTGATCCTGGTTATAGATGACCATGGATATGGGAGTTCCCGTTGTACGTCCTTCAAAAATGCCCGACTGGATATCTACCCTATCTTCCTCTTTTCTCTGTGTGGTAATTTTCGATTGACCGGGCTTTCTTCTGGCAAGTTCAGCTTGTACATAGGGCAGGTCTATTTCAAGACCGGCCGGACAACCATCTACGATTACGCCAATAGCCTTGCCATGTGATTCTCCAAAGGTAGTGATCTTGAAAAGTTTGCCGTAGGTATTACTCACTGCTAACGTTTAAACCGCCTAAGATAGTGAGAAATGGAGGAGTTGATAAGCTACTTTTTAATAAATATGTAAGCGGAAGCGAATAGCATTCCTAAGATCAAAAAGTTAGCAATGATTTTAGTCCATTCGAAAGCCCCTGAGCTGTTCAATGTATTATCTTCAAAAGCGATGCGGTCATAGAATGAGCCCAGGTCATTGGACTGTATAGATTCGTTCTTCTTACTTTCACCAGTTACTTTTACCGCTAATTCAGAAGAAAGCGTATCATATTGCTCTGTTTTTGGATTAAAAAATACCCAACTGAAATAGTCATTAAATTTATACTCCCCAGGTTCTTTAGGAATGCCGAAATAGCTAAAAGACTTAGAACCCGTTACCCTGCTGTTTTTTCGATTAATATTTTCAGTGACGTTAGGTTCATAGAAATCAAAATTTTCATCTCCATTAATTTCAGGCTTGGCTATACCTGATATATTTCCTTCACCGTATATATTGAATTCATAATTAAAACTCTGACCGGTTTGAAGTTGCTCGGAGCTTACCCTTTCATCTAAGAGATAGTCCCCTACCGCTACCTGATCGCGGAGCGGATGTAACGGCAGCTCGTTTACCGTTACCTTCTTTTCGCGGGAATAAAA
>JBCCIX010000643.1:0-2092 GCA_039028075.1 Bacteroidota bacterium
GGCGTACCTCTATCTAAGCCTACAAGCTCATCGTCAAAAACTCCGGCCCATTTCAAACGGTGCATTTCTGGCCCATCCAGATCCAAACCCATGTAGTGCGCCAGCTTTAACTCAACAGAGTCATGGGGGTTGTAGCTCAAAAAGGAATTGATGAAATCACGATGGGTCATTTTGTTTACACTCTCCATAGCATACGTATCATCAGTGGCACCCAAATGAACAAATACGTCCCAGGCACGGCAGAAGCCAGGTCTTCTGAATGTACCTCGGTAGATGGTATTAATTCCTCTTAGTCCGTAAACATCCAGATATTTTAGGGAATCTCGGTTCGCGTACCCTTCGAAATAACCATATCCGGGGATATGCACCTGCTCTGTGCGTCTAAACAGCTTGTGGTAGGGTATAAATTTGTATTTGCCTTCCTGAATAAACTTTACAATTCCTTGACCGGCCAAAACCACATTTCGCGGATTCCAGGTAAATTTATACTCCCAAGGGTTATCATCCGTCTGGTTTGGTGATAACAAACCGCCGGTAAACGTTTCGAAAGCCTTTAGTACGTGGCCCTCACTTCTTATCTTATCGATTACCTTCATTGCAGACATGTGATCAATGCCAGGATCCAAGCCACATTCATTTAAAAGTATAATATCTTTTATTTTGGCTTCTTCATCCAGGGACTTCATCTGCGGCGAAACATAAGAAGCCGTCACCAAGTGAATAGAATGCATTACGCAGGCCTCTGCCACTAATGGATGAAACCGGGCAGGTAGCAGTGAAATAACCAGATCGCATGCCCTGATCTCTGCTACCCGTTGGTGCTCGTCGTTGATATCAAAGGTAATAGCCTCCGCCCTTTGATAACCTTGGCACTTTTCTTTGGCAAGGTCAGGATTAAAATCGCCAACACGTATAAACCAGCCTTCTTCTTCGGCGCGGTTGAGAAGATAGCCGATTAACGATGTTGCTGATCTCCCGGCACCTAAAATTAAAATTGTTTTCATTTGAAAGTGTCAGTAACATAGCCAAGATAGGAGAAATGACAGGTGAAAGCACCAAATAGCTCTCATAAAATTTTTGCATGTAAAATGTAAGCGTATCTTGCACGACCATTCGTTTCATTTATGGAGAATTTCCAGTTTTTTTCTCGTATTTCTGACCTAAATAAGAAGGATCAGGATTTAATTTATAGCGCCCAAAAAGCTTCTGAAAGTAGTTATTCTCCGTATTCCAGGTACAGGGTAGGAGCTGCGGTAAGACTTACAGATGATCAGGTTATACACGGATCAAATCAGGAAAACGCTTCTTATCCCGCAGGGTTATGCGCTGAGCGGGTAGCACTTTTTCACATCGGTTCCTCGTACCCCAATAAGAAGATTGAAAGTCTTGCCACTGTGGCAAAACGCGCGGGTGAAAGTGATTTCAAGCCGGTTTCACCATGCGGAGTTTGTCGACAAGTAATGCTGGAGTTTGAGTTACGCCAAAAAACTCCCATTAGAGTGATATTACAAGCAAATGACGGACGCTGGGTAATTGCTCAAAACGCACAGGTAATGCTACCTTTTAGTTTTGGTCAGGATAGTTTATAGCACAACTATTAAAATGGTAGATTTGAAATCGTATTTTAGATGGCTTGGATGAAATTTAACCTTCAGAACATTAGCATAAAAACGCTTTCTTATTTTGCTTTCGGAGTACTGGCAATAATTTCCTTAGCTCATCTTTTGGCCATTAGGATCGTAAATTCTACAGTTGTTTCTGAGGTACGCGCTTTAGAATTAGCCAATGAGCTAACCGAAACTACCTACGCTATGGTGGTTCTATCCTCTAAGGCTTTAGCTGCCTCCTGGCCAGAAAGATTGGAATTAAAAAACATCGTTAGCCGCCATCAAATTCAATTATCCACCCTAGAGTTTGGAGGAAAGTTCAATAATGATCAAGTAAATGCCGTATCAGGTGAAGCACTCATTAGCCTCAAAAAGTCCAAGATGCAATGGTTGCCACTTCAAGCGAATATCAGTGTTTTACTAGATGGTGAAATTGCTGTGGATAGCCTTTATTTGAATTCACTCGGCGGACCCATGGCAAGTAA
>JBCCIX010000644.1:0-2080 GCA_039028075.1 Bacteroidota bacterium
GAAGATGCGCGCATGCAATTTGGCTGGGCTAAGGAACTGAATTGTAATTTTGTTCGGCTTGCCCACTACCCGCATAACGAAAACATGCCCAGGATAGCCGATGAAATAGGACTATTGCTTTGGGAGGAAATACCGGTGTATTGGGGTATCGACTATGAAAATCCGGTGGCTTACCATCAGGCAGTTAATCAGCTAAAGTCGCTTGTACACCGGGATAAAAACAGGGCCAGTGTCATCGTATGGTCTATGGCAAACGAGACACCTGAGACAGAAGCAAGATTGGAGTTTTTGAAAAAACTAAGAAACACAGCTCTTGAGATTGATCCTAACCGTATGATCAGCGCTGCTTTGGAACGTGATGAAACACCGGGCAAAAAAGAAATGGTAATTCCTGATCCTTTCGCTGAATTCACGGATCTCGTAAGCTGCAATGAGTACGTTGGTTGGTACGGCACTACCCCGGAAGAATGTGCAAAAGTGACTTGGAATATCAACTTCAATAAACCCTTCTTTATTAGTGAATTTGGCGGTGGGGCGCTCTACAATTACCATGGGGATAAAATGGACCGATGGACTGAAGAGTATCAGGAATACCTGTATATTGAACAACTGAAAATGCTAAAAAAAATTCCATCGCTACGCGGCATGACCCCTTGGATCTTGGCTGATTTTCGTTCTCCAAGAAGAAATCTGCCTGAAATACAAGATGGCTGGAATCGAAAAGGACTTATCAGCGACCGAGGCTTTAAAAAGAAGGCATTTTATGTTTTAAAAGCCTATTATGACGAAATTGAGCAATCTTACCAATATGACATCAAGGATTAGTCAGTCGAATTTAGTTCTTATAAAAACTAACCCATATGAATAGAAAATCATTCTTAAAAATTGCTACTCTCGGCACCGCGGGGGTTTCTATACCTTACACCACAAGTTCTACACCTAATACATTAGAAGTACACAAAGCCACCGATGAGGTGAAAATCACAGATGTAAAAGGATACCTGTTTAAAAAAGCACACTTTGTCAAGATTGAAACGAATGAAGGCATATCCGGGTGGGGAGAGAGTGATGGCGCCAATAAAAAGTTTGCTAACCTGTACCTTGAAAAGGCTTTGAAAAAATATGTGGTTGGAAAAAACCCATTCAATAGTGAAGGCATTTGGAACGAGTGTTATTTAAAAGGCCTGGAAGCGGGAATTGGGGGTATTCACCCGGGAACATTAGCTGGAATAGATAACGCCCTCTGGGATTTAAAAGGAAAGCTACTAAATGTACCGGTATACAAACTTTTAGGTGGCAACGGGTTAGACAAAATTCAAGTGTATGGATCATATAGCCGCTCGATAAATGACCATGAGTATATGTCGCCAAAAGATATGGCTAAAGCGGCTGCTTCATTCGTATCGGAAGGGTATAAAGCAGTGAAGGCCAGGATGGGGATAAGGCAGGAAAATGTAAATCCCTATCCGGATGATGATATTTATAATTGTGTAAAAGAAATACGTGCTGCTATCGGTGATGATATTCGATTGATGGTAGACTTTAACAACGGCTACCTCCCGGCTGACGCCATTTTAATGAGCAAGCGAATCGTTGATGATTTCAACGTATACGCCATAGAGGAACCTGTTTTTCAACAAGACTATGAAGGATTACGTCAAGTAGTTGAGGCCCTGGACGTTCCTGTTATGGCCGGAGAGCACGAATACAATACATGGATGATGAAAGACCTTATTACAGTAGCAAATGTAGATTATATCAATGCCGATGTCATCAAATGCGGAGGGATAACAGAATGCAAAAAATCTGCGGCCATCACGCATGCCTTTGGCAAGCAGATTATGGTTCACAATGCAAAACCCACTCTGGCCACAGCCGCAAGTCTTCAACTATTAGCTTCCATACCGAATGGAGCACGCTTCCAGGAATATGCCGGAAAACGATTACACCAAAACTACGGACCTGTCCACGACTTGTTTGAGAATGAGTTCGAATTCAAAGATGGTTTTCTCACGGTTCCTCAAACACCCGGTTTAGGACTGACAGTGAATGAAAAGGCTATTGAAAAGAATTCAATGGA
>JBCCIX010000645.1:0-2079 GCA_039028075.1 Bacteroidota bacterium
ATTGAAGCCAATATTACTTCACAGTACGAACAGCATTTACGGGCAATCTTCAACCTTCCTTTGGGAGATACCGCGCTCCTACAACCCGCAGCTATGGTAAACCTCTTAGGTGAAGAAGGGTATACCGGTGAAGCCAAGTACCAGGGACTAAGCGAAGTACTGGCCACGTCGGGTGTGCATGTTCATTTGTACGGAAAGAAGCTCACAAAACCCTTCCGTAAGATGGGCCATGTGACTATTGTAGATGAGGATATTGCACGTTTGAAAGAGAAAGTGCAATTTGTGAAACAAACGTTGAAAGTAATCGCATGAGTCAACCTGTTGTAGGCATAATTATGGGCAGTCAGTCCGACCTTAGAGTCATGAAAGAGGCTGGACAAATTCTTGAAGAACTGGATGTCGCTTTTGAGCTGACTATTGTTTCGGCCCATCGCACCCCGCATCGCATGATGGAATATGCGGAAAGCGCTAAGTCAAGGGGACTTAAAGCGATCATAGCAGGTGCCGGTGGCGCTGCACACCTGCCGGGCATGGTCGCCTCATTGACCACACTGCCGGTTATCGGGGTACCCGTAAAATCAAGTAACTCTATCGACGGATGGGATTCGGTGCTCAGCATCTTACAAATGCCAGGAGGTATTCCGGTAGCTACCGTGGCGCTGGACGGAGCAAAAAATGCAGGTATCCTTGCTGCTGAAATTATCGGCGCCTACGACGACGAAGTAAGCGGCACCCTGAGCAAATACAAGGAAGGTCTTAAAAACAAAGTATTAGATTCGGTGAAAGAGATCGACCAATCGGGCTGGAAGAATAAGTCATAAAAATGACCACAATACTCATTTTAGGTATTGTACAAGCTATTTTTCTGAGCCTTCTCATTTTCGACAAAAAGGATAAAGGTAAGCCCGATTACGTTTTAGTGGCTTTGCTTCTCTACAGTGCGGTTCATCTGCTGTTCTTTCTTGCCAATTTTAACGACGACTTCAATCCGGGCCATAACTGGATGATCATTGGATCCGGGTTCCCGTTGCTTTCGGGGCCTATGTTGTATTGGTACGTTATTTCATTGATACGTCAGGGTAAACCCGACTTTCTAAGCTACCTTATCCATGGCGCACCCTATATCTTCTACTGCGCTACTTTCCTTTACTATGGTAACCTTTCGGGCGATCCGTTAGTAGCCGTTTACGATGGCTTTATGCATTACGCCTGTTGCGAACTCCCCTGGCCCGCTAATTACTATTCCGTTTTTTTCGCCTTATCAGGGGGTGGTTATCCCACAGTTTGCATTATACTATTGGCCATACACAATCGAAAAATTAAAAATGAATTCTCTTATGAGGAGCAGATCAGCTTACTCTGGCTAAGAAACCTGATCCTGTTTACCATATTCACATTTCTCATCACATTTTTGACCATTTATTTCACCCTGGACTCCTATATCGAAATGAAGCCGAAGTATGCTTTTTACGTAGCCTCTTGCGTGATCACAGTCTACATTTTCTTTATGGGCTATTTTGGGTTACGTCAACCGCATATTTTTACGGATAAGTTTACAACGCAACCTGGGCAACGTTATCAAAAGTCCGGGCTAGATGCCGACACTGCGGCTGACCTAATACAACGACTAAATACACTGATGGAGAAAGAAAAGCCTTACCTCAATAGTAAATTAACCTTAAGCGAGCTTGCAGAACAACTAGGCTCTTCAAAAAACCATCTTTCCCAGGCCATCAATGAAATCATAGGAAAAAACTTCTTTGATTATGTGAATGCCTATCGTGTGGAGGAAGTAAAAGTGCGAATGAAAAAACCGGGTCATGATCATATGACTTTGTTAGGCGTAGCGTTGGATAGCGGTTTCAGTTCTAAATCATCCTTTAACAACATTTTCAAAAAAATAACCGGTCAAACCCCCTCTGAATTCAAAAAAAGCATTTAAAAGAAGTCCAAACCTATCGGCCTGGTCGATTAGATCTGTATGAGCGTGTAACATTGGCACAAAAAATCGATGAAAGCCACATTACTACTATCGCTATTGTCAGTAGGATTAAACCCTCTGAAAGATCAAACCCTAAC
>JBCCIX010000646.1:0-2069 GCA_039028075.1 Bacteroidota bacterium
AAATACCCGGAGGATACTTTTCAGATAGACGATAAAGCATGGAGAGATCGATTTTCAAACCGAAAACTTATTCCTCCACCTTATACACTTACCCTACCACTTGAAGAAGTCACCATTGCGGAGTACTTGAAGCAGGAAGGGTACCATACCGGTATGGTGGGTAAATGGCACGTGGCTCCACATCACCAGCACTATAAGGGATGGAGTCCTACCCATGGTCCTAAGCAGCAAGGCTTTGAATGGGCAGTGGAAACTTTCGGAGCTCACCCGTACGGTTTATCCGGAAAACAAAGAAATCAATCGTTTTCGTCCGCAGATGGTGTTTTTCCGCTTGACTCTGTGACCATTAATGCCATTGATTTTTTGAGAAGTCGGAAAAAAGAAAAGAAGCCTTTCTTTTTATTTGTGAGTCACTATTTTGTACATACTCCATTAGATAGTCGGATCGATTGGCTAATAGCAAAGTATGCAAAAAAATCAGGCGGAAAATACGATCAGAAGGTGGTTGCGTATGCGGCCTTTATCGAAATGCTGGATCATTACGTTGGGCAATTATTAAATGAACTACATGCACAAGGACTAGCAGAAAATACATTAGTGTTATTTACCTCCGACAATGGTGGTCATCCTCAGCATGCCTTTAACCGACCGCTGAGGGGCAGTAAATGGAATTTATATGAAGGTGGGGTAAGAGTACCCATGATTGCCAGCTGGCCTGATAGAATTCCAAAAAACAGTATATCCGAAACACCCGTAATTCAAACGGATTATTTGCCTACATTCCTGGATATAGTTCGAAACAAAGCAATTGATCTAAATTTAGATGGTGTTTCAATTTTAGAGGTATTGAAAGGCAAGGAGCCAGATCAAATCAAGGATCGGGCGTTGATATGGCACTTCCCCTATTATCATCCGGAAGGTCAAAAGTTTGATATGGCCAAAGATTCTATTTCAATAGAAGATGGTTACATCTCCAAGACCTATCCCCAATCCGCGATCAGGATGAACAATAAAAAACTGATCTATTTCTACGAAGAAGAGCGATATGAATATTATGACTTAACAAATGATCCCTCCGAACAACAAGACCTTTCAATCAGAGAACCTAAAAAAGCTAATCAAATGAAAACAGAATTATTTGAAAAACTGAATAAGACAGGGGCAAGGTTTTTGGAAGAAAATGAAATAACCCTCTCTAGTGGTGAATGAGCATTTAAAAAAGCATAGCGCATAAATGAACAACATTGACTGGTATGATACTTGTGCTTTTTTATTCCGTAACTTTAAACGCTATGAATATTAGAACATTGAGAGCAAAGTTCCTAGCTAGCTTGATCACCATTCCGATTTGGTTACATACTGGCTACGAAAGTCAGGGACAAAAGCATGATATGAGTCATTTAGTGCATCACTGTCATGTTCATAGTACTCCGATCAAGGGAACTAAAGTACTTGGTAAACAAAATCGCACCAAGCAAAATATGTCTTTTGAAGACTTTGAGTTAGCCAATGAAAACGCTATCAAAATCAATTTTGTACGGGTTACTGATGATCCTGGTTTAGAAGACTTTACTCAATATGACTTTCCAATTCCTTCGTTAGACGACTATATTAATGATTTGAATGAAGCTTTTTCAGAAATAGTACCCATCGAACAATGGAATGGTTTTGAGAAAGCCCGAGTGACCTTATTTTACAGTGAGGATTATGCTTTTGTGGATCCAAGCGATGGAGATAATCCCACCGGTGAGGCATTGTCTTTTTTTGCCAGCAGCGAGGCGGCCTTTTCCGGGTATGTCAATATTTTTTTAAATGATATCGCGGATGCAATTGGCATAGGAGGCACCACTTTTCTCAATCAAGAGCTAAACGGTGACTTTGGGCCAACCATGATGGTAAGAAGGGATTTTGAAACTATTGTGACCACCCATGAAATGGGTCACGTGGTAGGAATGCAACATACGGCTGGGTTTGGTTATCCACCACATTTTGAGCTTAACCTGTTTCAAGGTGAGAAGTTGGAATATACTTTATTCGAACATAGTGCTCCTGAAATACATTATATGGGC
>JBCCIX010000647.1:0-2050 GCA_039028075.1 Bacteroidota bacterium
CATGGACGAAGGTGGTGAGTTGTCAATTACCAAAGATGCACTTCAACCTCTTGCTGACGAACTGAAAGAAATAATCCAAAACACCAAAGAAATTTCAAATTATTCAGGGATGTTATTGGAGTAAGTACAGGCTAAAGGGTGTATATCGAATTGCCCTGTTTTGGTCGAAATTCGTAGTTTCTATGTAAGTCATTCCTTCTCCGCCAATTGGCAGCCAATTGGCGGAGAAAGAAATCTTTGCCAAAAAAAGGAGTAGCAAATTTTAAAACGTTGAGCAAACCTTCTTTTAACCAAAGTGATATTGAAACTATTATCGAACGTAACTTCTAAACTGAGAAGACTAATGAAACTCAAAGAATAAAGAGTGTGAAAAAAATCTTCATCGGCTGGCAGGCCATTCTAAAACATGGCGTTTTGCTGGGTATCCTACTCACGGCTGTCGTAATTCTTGGATTTCTGATTGAGCCTTTAATCTTTGCCACCGACCTGCCCGAAGTAGTTCAAGAGCAAATCGGTGAAGTTCCCCCAGCGGTATTCCCTCTAGCACTTGGGTTAATGTTAACCATTACCTTCTCTAGCCTTTTCTTTTCCTTCCGGATGAATCGGGAGATTTTCAAAGAAAGGAGGGAAGATGCTTCTTATTTAAATCTGCTTCTTAATGCTTTCCTGGTTCTAAATTTCATGAACCTATGGGATGCCGTAGTAGTAGATGTTTTACTATCGGGTATAATCCAGCCGGACTTTATGACCATTCAGGGGGCGGAGGAGCACATAAGAGAGCACAACACCACCGCGTTTCATTTTATCGCATTTTTAAAAGGACAACCCTTCATGATAATTTTCGCGGCTATTTCTGCTGGCATATTTGTACTTACACATAAAAGAAAATCCAACAGCAACTAATAGCTCTTATTGGTCTGAGACCTTTACGTCAACCGATCAATTTTTATTTGAAAGGAATAGTAAGTTGACCTTCCAGATGGTCCTGCAATAGGCCTAACCATACGTTGAATTCGGGCAGAGAACGTTCATGAATTTTCGTGAGTGGTATCCACTCTTTCGCCGATTCGATGGATTTAAAAAGAAAGCTTACCTTTTCAGCATATTGACAAAATTTAGGAAATTTTCTGGAACCGAACCCCACTACGGCATACTTAAATCTTGATTTGATGTTCGCGGCCTTAAATTTTCGAGTAAACTGAAATGCGTTAAAGGGCGCATTACCAGTACCATAAGTAGAAGTTAAAATGATCAAATGCTCCATGCATTGAAAATTTTCAAAATCATTCATTTCCGTTAAATAGCATTTGATGCCTGTTTCTAAAATGGCCGAATGCAGCGCCATCGCGAATACCATTGTAGTTCCGCGTTCCGAACCGCATGCGATGATGACCGTACACTCATGCTTATGAAACGAATTTACGATTTGATCCTGTTTTGACGCGTTCCTTAATTTTTGATCAAAAGCATAAATCATAGATAAAGTATTACGGGATAAACTTAGTGCGAAACTTCAAAACTTGTTCGATTGCCGTCAAATCATTGATCGAATCATTAGAATTAGTGATCATTTTTGCCATTACCACTATCTTTTTTTGTGTGCGTAATCCCTTAGCCAGCTTCGCTCTTTCTCGTCTCATGAAGTCAAATCTTTTTCTTAGTAGCTTACGATCATCTTCCGAACCTGGGGTTTCTTTTCTTTTGTTAGTGCCCTTAGAATAGCTGTTTTACCATACCAAGAGACGATTCAATTGATCGTATTACTTTTTTTCGGTGTGGCTTTTTTAGCTAATAATCAGAGTGAAAAATTACATAACGTTGGCTAAACGCGAGATTCCACTATTGAGAAATAGAACGCAATTGGTGGGCCAGCCTGGCAATGCCCCAGATTTATTAGTACTCCCGTTACAGTACGCCCCGGACATAGTCCAGGTTTGGAGTTGTCTTCAGTTTTAACGTAGAAATCTATTCTTGAACACTTTAAACGCGTTTTGGATAAAAACACTTAGTCAGAGAACAGTACTAGAGATATTTAAAAAAGCAGACAGCA
>JBCCIX010000648.1:0-2050 GCA_039028075.1 Bacteroidota bacterium
CAGGCGGAGCTGGAGGCTCTTAAAAACCAGATCGATCCACATTTTATGTTCAACTCGCTGAACAATCTTGCGCATCTTATTGATAACAACCCTGAAAAAGCCAGGGAATTTACCGAAAATCTCGCTGAAGTACACCGCTATATATTGTCTAATAAGGAGAGTAAACTCGTGATACTTGAAGACGAATTGCTCTTTCTGAATAAGTACATCGCTTTACTCCACTTAAGGTTTGAAGATAGTTTAAAGATTGATTTTAACTTAGAAGATCAGGACAAGGTGGCGTTTCTTATTCCGCCAATTTCTATATTTTTTGCCCTGGAGAATGTGGTAAAACACAATGAGATCTCAAATCGCTTTCCTATGGCCGTTGAGATCGGGAAAAAGGATCACGTATTATATATCACAAATCCTGTTAAAGAGAAAAAAAAGAAATACCACTCTACTAAGGTTGGCCTGGTCAACCTAGATGAGCGCTTCAAGATCGTTGTAGGCACGGGTATTCAAACCGAAATGGAGAATAATCAATTTAAATTACAGCTACCAATGTTGCCATTGGCCGGATAGTATGAAAGTGTTCATAGTTGAAGATGAACCGGCCGCCAGACAGAGACTGTTTGGCATGTTGGTTAAAACTAACCCTGAAATAGAGTTAGTAGGTGAGGCAGAAAGTGTGCTGGAAGCAGTAAAGTGGATCGCAAATAGTCCCCCGCCTGATTTGGCCTTCTTTGATATTCAATTGGCGGATGATTTTTCATTTCAAATTTTTGAAATTGTTGAGGTGAACTTCCCGGTTATTTTTACTACGGCCTATGATAAATACGTATTAGAGGCCCTGGAGCATAATTCGGTAGATTATATGTTAAAACCGATTACGGATGAGCGATTATCCAAAGCCTTGAGTAAGGTCAAAAAGTTGGAATCACACTTTGTTTTTCAAAATCTTAAAACCAACCTGCATACTAAAGAACCTAAGAGGCGATTTTTGGTAAAAAAAGGGATAGATTATGTGTCTGTAGAAGCCGAAAACGTGGCTTACTTCTTTACCGAACATAAACTTTCTTTCTTACGAGATACTTCAGGCACCACGTATATGATTGATTCTAATATTACCGATCTACTGACTCAAGTGGATACGAAAAAATTCTTTCGGGTGAATAGAAAGTACCTGGTTCATATTAATGCTATTGAACGTTTTAAGTCGGACAACGGCAAAATTGAACTCCATCTTAAGCCCATTACAAAAGAAAAAGTGACCGTGAGCAAGGAAAATGCCCCCAATTTCCGCAAATGGATAGAGGGCTGATTAGTTTATAACTTCATAGGTAAGAATTTCAAAAGCTTTGTCGAAAGTTTCTCTTTGGGTCAGTTCCATTTTTGCAGATGCCTTAGAGTTTCCAAAGATTCGTACACCATCTCCCAGCGCTATTGGATTCAATTTTAATTTGATGATGTTAATGAGCCCTCTTTCTAACATCCAACCGGCCAATTGTCCACCACCACAGAGGTATACATCTGTTGATGATTCTTGTCTGACCCGTTCCACATTATCAATACTAAGGCCTATACAATTCACCTCTCGGCTCGACTCATCAAAGCTCAAAGTGTCTGAAACAATATAGTGTTCCATATGAGGGTAAGCTCGTTGCCCAGCCTTTAAGCTGTACGCATATCCAAACTCATAGGTGTTTCTACCCATGATCACTGTTTGAAAGTGCTGAAGATCGCTCAGGTATTTTTCTACAGCCGGGCCTTCACCTTTAAAGGCACTAATGTCATTGTTTGGCCCTGAAATAAAACCATCAATAGAAGAGGCTACATAGTAAACTATCTTTTTCATAATTAGGGTATTCTAGGTACTAGTTAATGTAAATAACGTGAGTTCGATATAAAAACGGGGATATTAGGTAGTAAAAAAGGCAGGAAATTAGTATATTAAGTGACTGACAATCAAATGAATAACTAAAACCCTGCCTATGTTATCTCCTTCTAAAATAACCCAAATTTTCTGTTCTATCGATGATTTCTGCCTCGATTTTATACCTCAGTATCA
>JBCCIX010000649.1:0-2042 GCA_039028075.1 Bacteroidota bacterium
ATGGATGCTGCTAATCTGCTAAAACCTGCACTTGCTCGCGGTGAATTACATGCTATAGGCGCTACCACGCTTAAGGAATACCAGAAATATGTGGAAAAAGATAAAGCCCTTGAGCGAAGGTTTCAATCAGTAATGATTGACGAGCCCAACGCTCAAGATGCCATTTCTATTCTTAGGGGCATTAAAGATAAATATGAGCTTCATCACGGGGTACGTATTAAGGATGACGCGGTTATTTCAGCAGTAGAATTGTCTAACCGATATATTTCTGATCGGTTTTTGCCGGATAAAGCTATTGATCTGATGGACGAAGCTGCTGCCAAGCTCCGCCTTGAAATGGACTCACTTCCCGAAGCGCTGGATGAGTTCAACAGGAGGATCATGCAGTTGGAGATTGAGCGCGAAGCGATCCGTCGGGAGAAAGATAAAGACAAGGAGCGTATTTTAAGTAAGGAAATTGCCGAGCTTTCTGAGAAACGGAATAACCTCAAGGCGCAATGGGAGAATGAAAAATCCGTAGTGCAGGGAATACGAAACGAAAAGGAGAATATTGATAAATTAAAATCTGAGGCTGAGCAAGCTGAGAAATCAGGAGATTTTGGATTGGTGGCTGAAATCCGATACGGGAAACTAGTGGAAGCTGAAAAGCGGCTAGAAGAGTTTCAGCAAAAAGTTAAGGATGTTCACGGAGAAAATGCCCTGTTGAAAGAAGAGGTAGGCAATGAAGATATAGCCGAGGTTGTAGCGAAATGGACCGGTATACCTGTATCAAAAATGCTCCAAAGTGATCGCGAAAAGCTGTTGCACCTGGAAAAAGAACTTGGCAAACGGGTGGCTGGTCAGGAGGAGGCAATAGCGGCCTTATCGGATGCGGTTCGCAGAAGCAGGGCCGGTCTTCAGGATCCTAAAAGACCGATAGGTTCATTCATTTTTTTAGGTACTACGGGGGTAGGTAAAACCGAGCTTTCAAAAGCGCTCGCTGAGTACCTGTTTAATGATGAAAATGCAATGGTACGAATTGATATGTCAGAGTACCAGGAGCGTCATGCAGTGAGCCGGCTGGTGGGAGCGCCTCCCGGTTATGTGGGTTATGATGAAGGTGGCCAACTTACAGAAGCTGTTCGAAGAAAGCCATACTCAGTAGTACTACTTGATGAGATTGAAAAGGCTCATCCTGATGCTTTCAACATTTTATTGCAAGTATTGGATGAAGGACGACTAACAGATAATAAGGGTCGTACAGCTAACTTTAAGAATGCCATTATTATTATGACTACCAATATCGGTTCGCATTTAATACAAGAGCGATTTCAAAGTTTATCGGATCATAACCTGGAAGAAGTATTGGAATCAACCAAAATGGAAGTATTTGATCTGCTGAAAAAATCTGTAAGACCGGAATTTTTGAATAGGGTAGACGAAACGATAATGTTCAGACCTCTGTCTAAAACAGATATCCGTAAAATTGTAGCTATCCAATTTGGATTAATTAAGAACCGTCTTGAAGGGTCAGGAATTAGACTTGAAGTTTCCGACAAAGTGCTGGATCACCTGGCTATGGTTGGGTTTGATCCTCAATTTGGCGCACGGCCACTGAAACGTGTTATCCAACGTGAAATACTCAACGCCCTGTCTAAGCAGATACTTGCCGGTGAAATTGATAAAGAATCTTTAGTTGGCATAGATATAGGAACTGACGGAAAAATTGAATTCATAAATCTCGATAAAGTAGAGATTTAGAGGTCATGAATAAGCACCCTGCCAAGCTCCTAAAGCTTGGTAGGGTGTTTTATCTAAACAGCAGTCTTATATAGAAACCCGGTCGTGTCAATACTTTTTTAACATTAACTTCAGCCAGAGCATCAGTAAGTAATTTTTTGAGATAAGCACTCTGAGCGGCTTTACCTACAAGGAAGTTAAATAACCACGAGTATGTACATAAATTTTGTAACGACCTGCTAATCTTAAACTCTTTCCACATCCGCGAATAGATTTCATTGTCGTAAGAGGTATTGAACGACGCTGAAAAGTCCTGGTCGCTA
>JBCCIX010000650.1:0-2035 GCA_039028075.1 Bacteroidota bacterium
TGGAATTACCAAACTTTACGGTATCTCCTTCATCCAGGAAAGTGTCGGGAGTTGATTCTTCGTAATGTTGAAATCCGTAACTGGGCGCATAGGCCTTTACCGCAAGTAGTGTGGCACAATCTTCTTTGTGCATGGCCAAAGGAACATTATAAGTCTGCTTCACATACTGATTGCCAAAAACGTGATCAATATGACAATGTGTGTTTAATAATTTTACGACGCTCAGGTTTTCGTGCTCAATAAAATTGCTGAGCTCTTGCTGTTCGTATTTCTCATAACACCCAGGATCAATAATCACCGCCTCTTTAGTGTCATCATAAAGAACGTAGGTGTTTTCCATAAACGGATTGAATACAAAAGACTTGACTTGGATCATACGTTACTCTTGTGCTTTAGCGAACTTTGCGAAAAACAAAACTACGGCTTTTGGAGAAGAAAGAATGCGGAAAAAAACGGACTATATACTGGTCGGATCAGGACTGGCGGGTACTTCTTTGGCAATAGCGTTATTGGAGCGTGGAAAAGAAGTTGTAATTTTTAATTCATCTGATTTCCATAGTTCTACCCGCGTGGCAGCTGGTTTATACAATCCAATAACCGGCAGAAAAATGGTGAAAACATGGAAAGCGGATGAGCTGTTTCCTACCCTGCTGAAATTTTACAAAAAACTGGAGAAGCTTACGAATAGCCGATTTTTGAATGAAATTCGGATTTATCGCCCTTTTATATCGTTCGAAGAACAGAACGAATGGATGGGTAAGAGCGCCTTACCAGCGTACACTTCTTATGTTCATCAAATTCATACCACCAGCACTAACCCTGGTTTAAGTGATAAATTTGGAGGGTTAGAGCTAAATCACTCCGGTTATTTAGATACTGAACGTTTCGCAGAAGTTACTGATCATTTTTTTCGTGACCAGGGATTGATCAACGAAGAGGTTTTCGATGTGACGAACCTGCAAATAGGAAATGAAACCGTTTCGTACCAGGGGATAGAAGCGAGTAAAATCATTTTCTGCGATGGCACCCACCTGCCCTCCAACCCCTATTTCAATTGGCTTCCTTTCAGACCGGTAAAAGGTGAAATTTTAACCATACACTCTGAATTAGAAACTGAGGTAATTGTTAATCGCGGCGTTTTTTGTGTGCCAAAGGGAAATAATCGATTCATGGTAGGTTCAAATTATGATAACTATGACGTATCCTGGGAACCCACAGCGCGCGCGTGTACGCAAATAGAGGAAAAATTAAGAATCCTACTTAAAGTTCCTTTTCATACCATTCATCAAAAAGCGGGAATACGTCCGGCTACCAAGGACCGAAGACCGTATGTAGGATTACATCCTAAAAACGAAACTATTGGTATATTTAATGGGTTAGGAGCTAAGGGCGTTTCATTAGCACCGTATTTTGGAGAGCATTTTGCTGCTTATCTAACTAGTGAAACAGAACTTGATAATGAGATCAATATTAGTCGTTATTTTTCGTTATCTTAAAATTCTTATTAAAATAGAATACTGAAGGTGGTAAGGTTTCTTTTGTTTTTTTTGGTTGTGATCCAAATTAACGGGTTTTCGCAGCAAATGACCTTGGAAAGGTTTGGTAGAAACCGTATTCAATACAAAGAGTTTAAATGGCGCTTTTTGAGCTCCGATAATTTTGATGTCTACTTCTACGCAGGGGGCCATAAAATTGCCAGAGAGGTGGTCGAATATCTGGAGGATGAATTTGACCGGGTTACCGATGTTATTGATTATCCGCCTTATTCTAAAACCAAGGTTTTTCTCTACAATTCAACGGCAGACTTGCAGCAGAGTAACGTAGGCATAGATGCAGGTACGTTTACTCCTGATGGCGAAACACAGTTTGTAAAACCCTACATAGAAATTGCCAATCCCGGAAGTATAGAAGCTCTCAAGAAAGAATTAATCTATAAAGTATCTTCATTGATGGTAAATGAGATGCTTTTTGGTGGCAACTTGAAGGATATGTTTCAAAGCTCCATCCTGTTGAATTTACCCGAATGGTTCATTAA
>JBCCIX010000651.1:0-2029 GCA_039028075.1 Bacteroidota bacterium
TGATAACCTTCTAAGTATCCCAATAACCAACGACGCTGTAATCGAACATTTTGATGCTATCTCCAAAAAACTAAAGGATCGGCGTGTGATTACGTCAATGGCCAAATCCGGTAGTGCCTTGACGGCCATATGGGGAACTACCAGCGGCTTTAGCTGGGAAGGAAAGGATCCCAATCTCTCTATTGATTTTGGCATGGTGCATTCATCGTACGACTACGGTAAAACCATAGATTGGAATATTATCGAAGGCCGGGATTTCTCACGTGAATACGCCACGGATTCGTCCGCTGTGATCTTAAATCAAACCGCTGCCCAATTTATGGGACTGGAAGATCCGGTCGGGCAAATCATTACCTGGTGGGACCAGCCATATACAGTGATTGGAGTGATTGAAGACATGGTCATGGAATCACCATACGCCAGGCAAAACGAAGTGGTTTACTTTCTGGACAACCAAGGAGGTGTTATAACTTTTCTAAAGCTTAACCCGGAAATTGGAACAAGCGCGGCCATAGAAACCATTGAAACCGTATTTAAGGAGGTCAATCCTTCGCAGCCTTTTGAATTTCAGTTTGTAAACGACGACTACAACCGGAAATTTGGAAGCGAAGAGCGTATTGGAAAACTAGCCGGGTTCTTTAGCCTCTTGGCTATATTGATTTGCTGCTTAGGAATTTTCGGTCTGGCTTCTTTTATGGCGGAACGACGTACTAAAGAAATAGGTATTCGAAAAATACTAGGGGCTTCTGTCGGTAAGCTATGGGAGTTACTGACCAAAGACTTTGTATTCATGGTGATAATTTCCGGTACTCTTGCAGCGCCTATTGCCTACTACCTACTCAGTGAATGGCTAAGCAAATACGAGTATCATACTTCGATCGAGGCTTGGGTATTCATACTTTCTTGTGCGCTTACGCTGGCCATTACATTGTTTACAGTGAGTTATCAAGCCATAAAAGCGGCCACTGCAAACCCTGTGAATAGCCTTATAGATCAGTAAGGTATGCATAGTTCCTCCCCACCAAAACTGGCCGAAAAGCTTCTGACGAGCTTGCTCAAAGAAGAGTTCATTGAAGAAGTATTGGGTGATCTGGACGAAAAATTCTATGCCACACTAAAATCAAAAACATCAACACGAGCAAAATTTAACTATTGGTATCAGGTTATTAACTACTTAAGACCTTTTGCTATCAAAAACTACAGGTCAAACTCAAATTACACAACCATGTATAAGCACAACTTAAAAATTGCCTTTCGTCATATCCAGAAAAACAAAGGATACTCTTTCATTAATGTTTTCAGCCTGACGGTGGGTATTGCGGCATGTATAGCCATATTTTTATTCATTAAGGATGAAACTAGTTTTGATCAGTTTCATTCAAAGAAGGAGAATATCTACAGATTAGCCGAGGTACAGAATTTTACAGGTACTAAAGAACAAAAGGTAGCGCTCTCTATGCCCGGAATGGGGCCCCAGATGCTTAACAATTTTCCCGAGGTAATAAACCACGCCCGCTACTACATCCAAGGTAAAGAATTCATGTCGAGAGGTGAGCTAGGCCTTACTATTGATAACGTATTTTTAGTGGATTCAACCTTTCTGGAAATATTCGATTTTACGTTGTTGGCAGGAGACCGTTCCAGCGCGTTGGATGAACCTAATACTATGATACTCACCAAAGAATCAGCCCTAAAATTCTTTCCAACGATTGAAGAAGCTGTGGGAAGTACATTAAGTATGGGTGAACGTACTATTAAAATCACCGGAGTGCTGGAGGATGTTCCTGAAAACTCCCATATGCAGTTCGATGCACTTTGGTCAATGACTACCATAACCAGTAATAATCCCGATTTTAACGACCAATGGGGTAGCAACTTTTTAAACACGTACCTTCTACTAACAGATGATGTAGACGCGGATGCCCTGGAAGCAAAGTTTGATGACTTTCTGGTGCGCCACATGGGAGAAAATAGTGACGATAGGGAAGTACTGAATTATTATGAACTTTTTCTGCAACCACTTTCTGAA
>JBCCIX010000652.1:0-1975 GCA_039028075.1 Bacteroidota bacterium
AATCTATTCCTCATGTCTTTAAACATAGATTTTTCAATAAATTCAAAACACCCCCTGCCCCTGAAGGGGTGCTTAAAAAGTCCCCTTCAGGGGATTTAGGGGTGGATTATTGTACTTGAAAACAACTTTTTGCGGATATCAGTAATTTTAAACTAACTTTCTTGCAAAGAAAAGCTAATCATGTAATCCAATGAAAAATTCTAAAAATCAGCTAAATGTATTTGGCGAGCAACTGATCACCTGTGGTACTCAACCGCTTACCGGTTTTTACCGGGATGGTTGTTGCAACACAGGGCCTACAGATACAGGCACCCATACCGTTTGTGCGGTGATGACCGCAGCATTTCTGAATTTTACCAAGAAGCAAGGCAATGATCTTAGTACTCCGGTTCCCTACTACCAATTTCCCGGATTAAAGCCAGGTGATAAGTGGTGTTTATGCGTAAAGAGATGGAAAGAAGCGCTTGATTCTGGTGTGGCACCAAAGGTAGTGCTGGAAGCCACATATGAAAAAGCTTTGGACGTGGTAACGATGGAACAACTCGTAGAGCATGCCATAGACAACTCTTCCAAGGCATGAGTAATATGAAGTCTTTTAGATTGATGGTAATGAAAATAGCCACTCAAAAGCATAAACGGCGTTTGTTTACGACATGGGCTGATTGGCCAAAAATGTATTGAATCGTTTCATAACGATCAAGTGAATAATGGCTTGCGTGTAGCGATACAGAAACCACGGTAAGGCAGGAACAAACTCGTGAATAGCGGCTATAATATATTGGTTGTCTAAGACGGAACGAAACTCTAGCCAGCCATGGTCTCCACGTTTTGCAAGTATTCCACCTACGATAAAGAACAGCTTCCGTTCTTTATCACTCCGTTCTTCCATGTACTTGAGTCGTAGGAGTTTGATGCCGAATAGCTGAAAGCTTACCTCATCGTTCGTTGTTCTTGCTTTAAGTATGTATTTGAAAAAAGTGGGCAGCCATTTGGGGTACGCCTCAGCCACCCATGCCACCGATTTATGGCCAGGATTAGCTAGTCGCTGAACGCTTCTGACTGTATTTTTCTCTTCTTTTACTGAGGTTCTTCTCTTTACGCTGGGAGCCTTATCGTTGAGGGCGCTGTTAATACTCTGATCAATGTCAATTTCCGGGTACGTAAAAACATAAGGTTGATGTGGTTTGATCTGCATATCGTGTCGTAAACTTTCAATAAGTGGAGAAACAAAGGCAGTGCTACTATTTGAAAAAAGAGCTACCCATAACTTTGAAAACCCTAATGTGAAAAAGGGAACTGAAAAAATGAGCCGCTTTCGATTCATTATGCTGGCCGTTTTCTTGAGTAATTCCATGTAACTGAGTGTATTTGCACCTCCAACTTCCACCGCCTCGTCGAATATCTTTTCATTACCAAAAGATTCTTCGAGAACCGTTAACATAGAAGTTATGTCTATCGGTTGTGATGGAGACCTGCACCAGAGTGGACAAGCCATAATAGGTAGTCTTTTGACTAATTTTTCAATAATATCAAAAGATGAACCTCCGGGACCAATGATAATTCCGGCTCTGATTGCAGTGACGGGTACTGACCTGCTCGCCAAGGTCTGTTCTGTCTCGTACCTGCTTCTAAGGTGAGCAGAATAGTCAGAAGTTTGTTTCGGTAGAATTCCGCCAATAAACACAATTTGTCGTAAGCCATTGCGCTCAGCAGCTCTTCCGAAGTTATCCGCTAGTAAAAGATCCGTATCCTCAAAACTTCCTTGATTAAGCCTAGTAGAAGGTTGCATAGAATGCACCAGATAAAGACCATAATCGGCGTCCCTTAAAGCAGCCGTGGTGCTGGAAAGAGAATAAAGGTCAACACTCCTCCATTCTACCTCAGGATAGGTTTCACTTTTGACCGTACTCCTGCTTAAGGCTATGATTTTGTATTTTTTATGAAATTGATGGATAAACCAACGTCCAATAAATCC
>JBCCIX010000653.1:0-1922 GCA_039028075.1 Bacteroidota bacterium
AAGAGGTCTAGCCTATTGGTATTAAGAATGTGAATATCCAGGTATCCTCCGTATTTATCTACTCCATCTTTAAATCCATATGCCCAGTATCCACCAAGTTCAAAGAATCGGGAAAGCCTATCTGGAGTGCTTAAGCCCATACCGAGTCTAAAGCCCTCATACTCATTGATATCAATGGCTCGATTTAAATTGAGATCTACATAGCCCAGGTGTATTTTTTTCTCAGGAAGGCCCGATAGAATAGTCAAGATACCATCAACATTTTTAGCTTCCATCAATGAATCCAAATAAGTATACGTTTCAACTTCCTTCACAGCTACCGGTTGGGGGCGATATTGATGCCAAAATTCCTCATCTCGCTCCGTCGCTTGTTGATGAAATTCTTGGACTACCCGATTAAATTTAGTCGCAGATAAGTCGGGGGAGACGTTGATATTTTTTAAATAGCTTCTGCTAATTGCCATGATCGGGAAAGAAGGTGAACCAGCGCGATGATATTCGCTCAGAAAAATGTCCGCTTTTATTTGATCAGGAAACCAGATGCCTTTCTCTACAAGATGATAGTTTTGCTGTAACTTGAAGTTTACGGTTAGGTAATTATCAATGGTATAATAATCCTTTGATCTGTAGGAAAAGGGTGATTCTCCTTTGTATAGCGTATCATGAAGGTTTGCATATCCAATTGTTTCCGCTATTACGGTCCGTAAAGCCATATCGGCGGAATCCACCCTCAAAAGTCCAATAAAACCATTAAAATTACTTTTCCTGGGCTCAAATTCAATTACATATGATTTACGGTTATCTTCAATTAAGGAATCCTTCAAATCAAAGTAGTAGTTATCGAAACTATGCTTAGATACTGGATTCAAAAAGTCAATACCCATCACCGTTATGTAATCATCATAAAATCCCAAATTCTGGAAGGTAGATGCAACCGTGGCAAATTGTAGCGTTTTGATACCAGAAATACGAGAAGCCAAAATTGTTTCTTTTAGGTTATTTGGCCTTTTATAGGCTCTCCTACTCACAGATTCCATCTGGAATAAATAAGAATCGCTCATGTAATCCCTCATCGCTACCTCGGCGGAATCCTCTTCATCAATGGCCGGAATAATGTCCGTGCCAATTTGTAACTTGTTGTAGGATTCAAAAGAATAGCTGGCCATGTTCGAAGGATTCAACTGCTTCTTGTTGGCTACAAGCCTTCGAATAATGGCATGCGCCGGATTTTCTCCCGCCAATACGGTAACCTCCTGAAGAACTTTGGTATCGAGATGTAATCTAATATCAGGTTCACGTTTTAAATCACTAACGCTAACGTTCAATGTTTTGTAACCCACGTAGCGAAATGAGATGATCTCGTTATCTCCATCAATCGAAATGCTGTAATTTCCGTCAATATCGGTAGTTGTACCCTTAGAAGTGGTATTGACAACTACAGCAACGAAAATCAAGGGCTCATTAGTTTTAGCGTCAGTAACCTGACCACTGACGGTAATTTGCGCGTTGACTAGGGTCGATGTCAACGCCACTATGAGGAGAAAAGCCAGTTTAAATTTTAATAAGTTCTCGGTAAGCTCCATTAATCGCACCTGCATTCAACAAACAAGTTTAACCCATATATCCAAAACGTACCACCTAAATGATTAAATGTTGATAAAGCTGATGTACGGAATACGTGATAGTCGGACGCTTACCGAAATTCCAGGAAGTAGATACTATTTGGGATTCTTAGGATTAGAATATGAGCACCATCTAATCATTCCTGAGTGGTGACATATTTTAGTATTTTAACCACCTGATCACTAGTTTGGGCTACAGCCATAGCCTGAGCGTCTACTTCTTTTAAGGCATGTGTAAAATCTTCAGGGTGAATCACGATGTACGACTTTCCAAGTGCTGCGGCTTGACCCGCATCGAAT
>JBCCIX010000654.1:0-1914 GCA_039028075.1 Bacteroidota bacterium
ACCTTTTTAGAGGCAAGGATTAATTTGACTTTCGACTACTACGTGCGAACCACTTCTGATCTTCTGCTTGCGGTGAACATTCCTCCAAGTTCTGGTTTTGATCGACCCATTTTCAATGAAGGTGAAATTGAGAACCGGGGAATAGAAATTGCGCTGAATACTGTACCCATTGAAAATGATAATTTTCAATGGAATTTAGGCTTCAATCTTTCCAGGAACCGCAACGAGGTATTACGGATTTTATCAGATCGTGACTTCGGGCCACCGCTTGATGCCGTTTTTACGGGGTCAGTCATCCAGGAAGGCTCACCATTAGGTGCTTTTTTTGGATATCAAACCAATGGAGTGTACGCTACCCAGGAAGAAGCTGATGCTGATTTACCAAATGGCACACTTTTTCCGAAAGAGGCAGGAGAGTACAGGTATGTTGATGTCAATGGAGATGGCGAGCTGAACGAAGACGATCGTACTATTATTGGCGATCCTAACCCAGATTTCATCTACGGGATTACCAGTACTTTTAAATACAAGAACTTTAGTTTAGACGTAGCCTTTCAGGGAGTGCAAGGAAATGATATTTTCTGGACCAATGCTAGACTAATCTATCCCGGAGGAGTTGATGCCAGAGGAGTTCACCAGGATCGCTTCGATAACCGATGGACGCCGGAAAACCCAAATGCAGAGTATCCGAGATTTAATATTAATTCGGATGAGAATATTGTCAATGACCGTCTAATTTTCGACGGCAGTTTTCTAAGACTTAGAAATATTGTTTTGGCCTACGACATTCCCTCAACCTTACTGGAAAAGATAAAAATTCAAAGACTGAGAGTGTATGCTTCTGCTACTAATCTACTCACCTTTACGGATTACCCAGGATGGAACCCGGATGTAAATACCACCGGTCAAAATTCAGTAAATCAGGGTGTAGACCGCAATGGTTACCCTCTGGCAAAATCATTCCAGTTTGGTATTAATTTGACATTTTAAATAAATGAAAACGATGAAAGAATTAAAGAAAATTGTTTTTATTGGTCTTCTCCCCTTTTTTCTCGGGTGTAATGACTTTTTGGAGGAAGAGGCGTTGGATACGTTTACATCCCTTAACTTTCCGCAGACCGTTGAGGATGCTGAAGCCCTGGTGAATGAGGCCTATCGTCTGGCGGGTGCGCATTATGCTTCTTTTAACTATCCGGATGTAGTGCTCTATCCCACTGAATTTGCTACCACCAGGCGACAAGGGTCGGGAGACGTCCGTGCACAGTTGGACAATTACGAAGTAAATAACGCCAATAGCCGTTTAGCAAGTGCTTGGAATGGAGCTTACGGAGTGATTCGACAGGCTAATATTGCTATTGGGGCAGCGGAGGGAATTGGCGACGACGATCCTGATAAGGCTACCTACGATCGTCTAGCCGCTGAGGCAAGAGTCATTAGGGCCTATACCTATTATGATTTACTGGTCATCTTTGGTAGTGTGCCTTTGATCATAGAAAGGCTGGAGACCTTGGAGGATGCGGAGCGTCCTGTTTCCCCTATTGCCGAAATATACGATGCCATCATAAATGATTTGACAGTGGCAGAGCCATTATTGCCCCATGATTACGAGGACAACTCGCTGGGTAGGGTTACCCGGGGTGCAGCCAGGGCGCTGCTTGGAAATGTTCACCTTCAAAGGGCCATGGATCCCGCCAATGTGGCGCAGGGAACTGATCTTGATAATGCAGTTACCTGGCTTCGACGGGTGGTGGATGCCGCCGACGGAGGAAAAGCATATACCCTGGAACCGGAATATGAAAACCTGTTTGGACTTGATAACGTCAGTAACAACATCAAGTTTTCAAATGAGATCATCTTCCAGTTCTGGAGGGATATCAACGCCTGCTGTAGAAATGCATACTACGCCAATTCCAA
>JBCCIX010000655.1:0-1825 GCA_039028075.1 Bacteroidota bacterium
TATCGTTTTCTCCCGCCTTTTCTTCTATAATTTCCCTTCCTTTTCCTCCCTGGATTGTATTCGGGGCCGGCCCCCAGTGCCTCCGGAATTTTAGCTTTGGCCACCGGTGCGCCCAGCAGGTCTTCGATCGTTCGAAACTTACCTTGTTCTTCTTCACCTATGAAGGTGAAAGCCACACCTTTACTTTCTGCTCTGGCAGTGCGTCCAATACGATGTATATAGTCCTCTCCATCATTAGGAACGTCATAGTTAATGACCAGATCAATGTCCTCGACATCAATTCCTCGCGAAAGGATATCCGTAGCTACCAGAATATTAAGTTTGCGATTTTTGAATTCTCGGAGTACTTCTTCCCGTTTGGACTGTTCAAGATCCGAGTGGATGTCTTCGCAAGAAAAATCAAGCGCTTTCAATTCACGGTTAAGACGCTTTGTACTAGATTTTGTGCTGCAAAAAATGATGATACTTCGTACCGTTTTAGCCTTAAGTATATATTTAGCTAATTCAATTTTCTGACTGTCATAAACCACAAATGCAGCCTGTAAAACTCTTTCAGCCGGTTTGGAAACAGCGATCTTAACCTCCACCGGGTCGTTCAATATTTTATTGGCCATCTCGCGCATTTTCTTTGGCATGGTAGCCGAAAATAAAAGATTTTGCCTTTCCGTAGGCAAGTAGCGAATGATCTTCATCAGATCATCATAAAAGCCCATATCTAGCATTCTATCCGCCTCATCAAGAATAAGGTGTTGAAGCTTATTGATTTTTACGTACCCCAAATTCAGGTGTGCAATTAATCGACCCGGTGTGCCAATGACCACTTCCGCACCTGTGGTTAGCGCGTTCTTTTCCCTATCAAATCCGGAACCATCTCCTCCTCCAAAGACCGCTATGGAGCTGACACCTGTAAAATAGGAGAGCCCTTCCATTTGCTGGTCAATCTGCACTGCTAACTCACGGGTAGGAACAATGACTAGGGCTTGAATACTGCCATCGTGCTGCTTTTGCATGATGTGATGAATAACAGGCAATAAGAAAGCAGCCGTTTTTCCAGTCCCGGTCTGTGCGGAGCCTATCAAATCTTTTCCCTCGATGATAGGAGGTATAGCCTGAACCTGTATGGGTGTTGCCTCCTGATACCCCATGGCTTCTATACCGTCCAGAAGCTTCTCGTCAATTCCGAAATCTTTAAATCTCAAGGCCAATAATTTTATACATCCTCGCAAGTTAACAAATAAATCTCTTCGGCATTTTCAATTCGTTATATCATTTTAAAAGGGATATTTGAATCATGAAGCAACTTATCTTTGACTGTGACGGGGTGTTGGTAGATACGGAAATAGTGGCTGCAGAAATCATGGTAGATCTTCTCCGTGCCCATGGGGTCCTAATGGATATTCCAAGTTACATTGAGCAGTTTACGGGAAAGACGTTTACAGAAATTATGGACTCACTTCAGATTTCGTTCCGTGAGGATCGGGAAACAATTGCTAAACGTACGGAGCGCTCGATCTACGCACAGCTCAAAGCCGTGCCAGGAATGCGTGATCTACTCATTAAGCAAACGCTGCCGGTCGCCATCGTTTCCAATAGCGCCACCTGGCAGGTAAAAAAAGCAATAGAGTTTCTCCATCTAGAAAAGCGGATTGGTTCCAATTTTTTCTCCGCAGATAGGGTGAGTCGCCCTAAACCATTTCCCGATGTTTATCTGAAAGCAGCTGAATCTAATGCAGTTGAACCCTCATTATGTCTCGTGATCGAAGACAGCATTAGCGGAGCAACTGCCGCCTTGAGGGCTGGAATGCAAGTTATAGGATTTTGCGGA
>JBCCIX010000656.1:0-1814 GCA_039028075.1 Bacteroidota bacterium
CTGAAACGGTCTTCGGGAATCTCTGTGATTAAGGATTTATCCTGATCTATCGCTTCCCAAAATTGGCTGACACTCTCACAGCCCGGGAAGCAACCGGATACGCCTGTAATCAGTAATGGTTCCATGGAACCATTGTGAAGGAGTTCCTTCTGACCAACTGGTGTAGTATTAGATGATGACGCTATTTCATTTTGTCTAAAAAGTTCCTCCAGGATATCCAGATATTTTGTTTTAGTTTCCATTTTTATCATTTTAGCTTAGTGTGTATTTCGATCTACAAGTATCCGGAGAGAGAATAAAGTCTGCTTCATTCCAACCATCTCCAAACCCCAGATCTACCCGACCATTGGATAAAATATCAATCATTGCCCAATTCTCCACAATTTCTACAGGGTGGTGCAGCGTGCTGGTGATGGCGGCCGTGCGTAGGCGAACATGCTGAGTCAAAGGAGCAAAATAGGCCGCCATAATCCCATTATTCGCGTAGATACTTCCAAATTCATAAAAATGTCGTTCAGGAAAATAAACCGCTTCAAAACCTGAAGCATCAGCAAATTCTACCAATTCTCTGGTGAAACAATACTTTTCCCAGTCTGAAATATCCTTCCGTACATCGGAGAAAAAAAGATAACTAAAGCTTATCGATCTTGGGGATAGCTTCTCTTCAATAGGACGCTTATTCAATGCCTTCACATTGGATCGAGTCCCTGCAAATACCTCGGCCATTGCCTTGTCTGGATAATTGCTCATTTGTGTAAAAATTGGATTTTGTTTTTCTTTTTTCACCATATTAGGTGGTAGGCTGCATGGTCTATGAACTCTTATGTTGATACTTCAATAGACTTTCCTCCTTCCTGAGTCAAATGAAACGTTAATAATTCGATGTTAGGATACTCAATAAAGGCATTCGGAGGTATCGATCGTTGCAATGCTTTCTCCAAAAGTGTAGCAAACTGCACTGCAGTAATGGAATCTAACCCATAGTCCTGAAACGACCGGCGGACATCTAATCGATGGTAATCTAATTTTAATACCTTGCTTAATAATATTTTAACATTTTCTATAACATGAGATTGATTACCCACTGTGACAGAATCTGTTGAGGTAGATTGTACGAGTTGTTTGTTGAAGCGGCTTTTTAATGGAATAGATTTGGTCGTGCCATTCGTAGATTGATTTTGAAGCATCGTGCCATTATCCAAACCAGGCTGTTTCGCCCCTTTTTCTGATCTTTGTATTGAATTGATGACCCTTTTCAGCGTATATACATCCAATTCTTTCAAACGGAAGGTTTTTAGCAGACGTAAGAATTCTGATTTTAGGATCTCACCGTTTTGAAAAGAACTAAGGAGTGATTCTATTCTCTTTGAATCCGAGATCAGCGATTCAAACCCTAATGATTTCATCGCTGTTAGTTTATCTTCAACTGCCACCAGAGCCACTACTTCCGAAGAAAGTCTCAAACTGTTTTGCATCATCACAAAACCTGAAGGAGCATTGATCAAATCCATACCTTTCTCACGGATCTGTTTCAAGCGTGGCGGAAGATGTTTAGGTGTAATGGCTCCATCCCGATCCCAGGCACCCCAACAAAGAGAGAAAGAACGCCCTTTTCGCAGCCCCTTCGATTGCAAATCATTGCGGTAACGGATAAAGGCATTTTGAAAGGCACAGGCATAGGCATACGCCGAGGATCCTTGTAAACCAAAAGCAGCTACTGAAGAGTACGCTAAAAAAAAGTCTAGTGGCTCCCCTAATGTAACTTTATCTAAGTGGATGGTCCCTTGTACTTTTGCTGCAAGGCCCTCTTCAAA
>JBCCIX010000657.1:0-1763 GCA_039028075.1 Bacteroidota bacterium
CCGGGAATATGGAGCCAATGAACTTGTCTATGATCAAAATGAAGATACAGGAGGTTTATTCATCCTCATTCAAGGTGAGGTGTCTATTCGCAGGCTGGTAGGGGAGTCTTACCTGGAATTTCGCTCCATCTCCACGCCTGGTTACATATTCGGTTGGTCCTCCTCTTTTGACACCACGGATATCTGCATGGCCCAAACGGAACAAAAAACATCGCTATACTTTATTGCGAAACATGATTTGGCCAGACTTACTGACGATACGCCATTCGGAATCTCTTTTTTTAAAATGATCATTTGGCTGTGGGGTAATCGACTCCAGCTTACACACAGCCGGTATCTTCACCTGAGAGAAGAACATAATTTAGTTTCGGTGCATCATCTTATTGATATCAACAGGCCGAGGATACCACTTCCTTCACCGTTACACCAGGTGACCCATTTGCTAAAAGATCACAGTACCCAGGCTTTAGCTTTTGCTACACTTCACCATCTCCACCATGAGGGTACTAAACAAGAGCGGCATTTGGCATCGATTTGCCTTGACCTGCTCAAAAGTGAAGAGCGAGAAATGTTGTTTCTATCATCGATCGCAGAAGTATATAGCAGTGTGGTTCAGGGCGACCCGGAAACCAAACAAGAGAATAGAAAGCAATGTGCTAAAAAGATAAGGCAGGTATTTGAACATGTATTGTTTCACTCGGAAGGAACTGAGAATTTACCTTCAGAACCGGGACATATTTTCATTTATAACCATTTGATTAATCACCCTAACTATACGCTGAATAATCGATTTCAACTTACGCTAGATTCCCACTTTTTGAGCAGCATGATCCTGGATGATCATTACGATGACCCTGGTATACGGGTGGTCAGATATGGAAAGAGCTTTGAATACGGCCATCAAGACTACTACGATAACCTGGGCTACATTAACGTCTATAGCGACGACTCTGATTTGAAAGATCAGGAATCCAGGGAAAAGGCAAAAGAGAAATTTTACGAAGAAGCCAATCAGTACTTAAAGGCAGGAACGAATATTATCATCAGCCCGGAGGGAACTTCATTCGCTAGCGAAGAATCACCGGGAACCTTTAAAATGGGTCCGTTTAATCTGGCCATGGAGGCAGAAAAAGAACCTTACATCGTACCCGTGGTATTTTATAATTTTGATAAAAGGATAACGGAAAATCTCTTTTATTGCAGGGTATTAAGGCCGTTTAAAATTTCAGAACAACTACGCGAGGGTCAGGGTTTAAAGGCTTTTGTTCATGAATATCAGAAGGAATTTGCAAAAAACGTAGTAAAAGCACGTTTTGACGGGGAGCGTTTATTACAAAAGCACAACACGGGATGAAGGAGGAATTGGATACGGAGAAAGCGCATTGGCTGCAAGAGATCCGGGAATTACGGGAAACCACCAAAAGTAGTCACCAAAATCAAAGACCGGTAGCTTTTTATGGCAGTTCATCCATACGAATGTGGCAAAGTCTAAAACAAGACCTTCTCCCGATAACGGCAGTTAATTTAGGTTTTGGTGGTTCTTCGTATTACTGGTGTAACTATTTTTTTGAAGACGTATTTGAATTTGTGAAGCCTTCTAAGGTGGTGTTGTATGCCGGAGATAACGATTTGGGAAATGCAGTATCAGAGATTGAAATCATAAATAGTGTTGAACAATTACTTGAAAAGATCGAGGTAAAGTTTGGGAACATACCTGTAGCCATCATCAGCGTCAAACCGAGCCCGGATCGCAGCTATTTGGA
>JBCCIX010000658.1:0-1694 GCA_039028075.1 Bacteroidota bacterium
AGAAACTCCCAGGTTTTGAGTTTCGAAAAGAACGTAAAATCCTGAGGTAAATAACCGATCATTGTTCTGATCTTTTGTCGGTTTTCATTGATATCCATTCCGTCCATCAATATAGTACCCGACGTTGCCTTTTGCACCGTTACTAATATTCGCATAAAGCTGGATTTACCGGCACCATTGGGTCCGAGCAAACCGAACATTCCGCTACCTATTTCAAGGTTTACATCGCGCACAGCGGCATGGCCGTTGGGATAGACTTTGGTTAGCCCTTTAATTTGGATATCCATACTAATTCAAACAATTAAACATTAGAAGATGCTAAAGCTATTTATGTTACAGTCTTCAGCTTAATAGAATCTAAAATCACTGCTAGAGTCTCTTTTTAGTTGAACTTCTTCCGGTCCGCTGGCCACCAGCTCAGACTGACTGGAAATTCTACCGGATAAAACTCCAACGGTGGACTGTACTACAATTTGCGCATTGACTGTTTCAAGTTCGAGATTTTCCAGCTCGTTATAGATGAATAGTTCCGCCTGATCCTGAGCCTCAACTTTGAGTTGCTTAATTCGGTTGGCCTTATCCAACCAGATCTGACCACCGGATTGTGCAACGGTTAAACTATCCTGAGCTAGTCTTTTTAGCGTAACGTGTGTATCCCGAACTTCAAGGCCCCGGAAGGCACGGTCCTTCAACAAAAGGGTAATCGCTGCAGGGTTGCCTTTACCCAGGTTAAAACGCTTTAAGATTAAGGTATCACCTACTATTTCATATTCAAGTGATTGTAAGGCCTGACCTGTTTTGCTTTTTACTTCAATCCCCGGATTATCAGCGCCGGTTATGGTGACGCGTTGAAGCAAATCAGATACTTTTACGTAGCCTATCGAGCCGAGTTCAGCCGTCTCTAGTATGCCACCATGTTCTCCAATTCGATTTAAGTCTCCTTTCAACCGCATTTCGGTGAAGGCAGCAGTCATATAGAAGAAAATGAATCCGAAAAAACCTATTAATATTTTATTACTGAGCTTCATATGCGCTAACGGTTAGAGTCTATGTGTTTCTTTAATTCGGATGAGGTTATTCCTAATAACGAGGCCTGTCTCAAAAACTCTGGTAAGACCTTGTTGAAAAAATCATCCTTTTTTCCATTCAGGATAATATTTTGGGCTTCTGGATTTACGAAATACCCTATACCTCTTTGATTTTCAATTATACTCATAGCTTGTAGTTCACTGTAGGTTCTCATTATTGTATTTGGATTCACGCCCATTTCAGAGGCGAGTTCGCGGACCGAAGGAATTTTTTCTCCCGCTGGAAATTCACCACTTACTACCTTGTCGGTAATGGTATCCGCGATTTGTAGAAATATGCTTTTGCCGTTTTGAAATTCCATATTACACCTCCTTTTCTCTCAATTTTCTGTACGCCACGAAGAGCAAGATTACATTGGCTATCATTAAGGCAATGGCAAAAAACCGAAAGGCTCCTGCCTCATTAGAAAGAATTAGCCACATAGAATCATTAGGGCCGTACTTGTTTACACCCAACTCTTCAGCCACAAAATAGATGTAGGTCGTATAAAAAATAATGATCAAAGCCACGGCAAAAAGTGTTTTTACCAAGGGCTGTTTCGTAAACATGGTTGCACCGGTGAAGGGGAGTACAAACCCCAGTAGAATGGCTGATAAAATCAAGGC
>JBCCIX010000659.1:0-1690 GCA_039028075.1 Bacteroidota bacterium
ACGCGTGGACGTAGCGGGCATTCCAGAAAACCGATAGCCTATCTTGCTTTTTGAAGACATCCTCTCGTTTATATTCTGCTGCTCCATTACCAAAGAAATAGGGAGTATTTGGTATACGATCTCCTTCAAAATCCACAAAAGGTCCGGTTTCAGAAGTATTGAAATACCTTTGATAGGTAGTATTTGCTGAAATGGTGAGTCCTTTTATGAAGCCTTCCCACCTCCCACTGAGCTCCACACCCTGTGAGGTAGCACTCCATACATTTTGAAAAGACCCAAAATCGTTTTGATCAACAAGTAAAAAGATCAAATCATCAATCCGGCGTAAAAAGAAGTTACCCTGAAATTGCCATAATGTAAGAGACTGTTTTTTATTTGAGTATCGCCATTGGAGGTTTACATTATGGCTGCTCTCCGGACTAAGTTCCGGGTTTTGTACAATGAGTTGACCATCTCCGAAAATTTCATCCTGCCGTGGCAGTCGATAGGCAAACTCATAACTCAGCTTAGTAAATAAACGTGGAGACCAACTGAATTTCAATCCATTTCCGGCACCATAATTACTCACTGAGCGTTTATCGATACTTGTTTCTGACACACTTGGATCAAAAACCTCAATGCGGATGTTCTGGCGGTAGTTTTTCACAAAGGCCGTATTTTCCAATCGCTTGTTTAGCCAGTGAGAGGTATATTCAATTCCCGTTACCAAATCGAACAAGTACCTATCGTCCAACGCGCGATCATCATCACCTTCGATTAGCAATTCGTCGCCGGTACGGTAAGCATAGGTGGGAGCAATAGATAATTTCAGAACATGATCATCCGAAACGGTATAGTCCAACTGCTGACGTGCAAATAGACTTTCATTAATAGTGATCAGGTGATTGGCTAATCCAAATTCACCAGGAGTAAATTCATTACTACCACTTGGTTTGACCACTCTTTCACCAAGCCAATTGTACCTGTACCGGCTGGTGTCAACGGATACCCGCTCGGTGTAATTGTAGCCGGTTTTAATATCCAGAGTAAGCTTATCACTCAGAGTTTGGGAATAAAATAAATTAATTCCTTTCGAATTACTCGTAAAAACAACATCTCCAAATGGATTGCCGAATACAATATTGTCAAAACCTAGAAGCGGAAGATCAACCAGGCCCGGAGACTGGCTGTTCTGCACTTCGTTGAAATAATCTCCATAATACCCCTCCAAACTAATTTGATCAGCCCATGATTTATCTCTTAACCCAACTATGAGATTAACACCGTGTGCATCATAAGCATCATGAAAACGCCTGGCTTCTATAACCGTGGACTGGCCTGTTGGTGAACCGTCTTCATTTTCAATTTCCCTTCTTGCATCTATTTTATAGTTGTTATCCGTGTAATCAAAAAATCCTCCAACCGCTGCAAAGAGACCGGTACGAGCATTACTGTAGTTCACATTTGCAGTGACCCTGTGCGTATTGAACGAACCTACCTGGTAGGAGGCTGAGCCCGTGATGCCTTCATAAAAATCAGATGAGGCCAGGTTAACCGCCCCGCCCAGTGCATCTGCACCAAACTGAATAGGTACTACACCCTTATAGATCTCTACCCGATCAATCATATTTACCGGCACGTTGGCAATACCAAAGGCATAAGGCGTAAATTGAAGGGGAATATCGTTGTAGAAAAAACGGATCTGGTCACC
>JBCCIX010000660.1:0-1666 GCA_039028075.1 Bacteroidota bacterium
TACCGTTTAGTGCATTTCTGAGTTATTTTTTGCGAGATCAAAAAACCACACTCTTTTTATTTACGCAGTACGCTCCTCGTTTTACCAACAGAATGAATTCCGTGGATGAACGTTTTGGGCTGGATGGCTGGTTTACACAACTTGGCATAGGTGGCAAATATCAACTTACACCCAGGTTAGGTTTAGAGGCTTCATATGCAAATTTCGTCGCCTCCAGACTGGACGGAGGGGGATATGCTTTAAATCTTGGTTTACGGTATATACGCTGATTTCAAAAGAAAAGGGCTGTTTAATTATAAGCTCTTATTGTTAATATTGCAGATGATGCTTATCTCAACGATCAGACATTAAATGTAGTTTCCGGTATTTTCAAGGTTAACTTGTAGTAGCAATGCAAGTCAATGGTAAGGAAAAAAGATATACGTACCTTGCGCTGGGAGACTCCTATACGATCGGTGAAAGTGTGGCGGAAAAATACCGATGGCCCGTACAATTGGTAAATCGATTAAATAAGGCCGGTCGGGGTTTCAAAATCGAAAACCCCATACTTATCGCCGAGACCGGTTGGACTACCCAGGAGCTAAGGAGGGCTGTAGCAGAAGAAAAACCGGCCCAAGATTATGATTTTGTTTCCCTCTTGATTGGGGTTAACAATCAGTATCGTGGATATCCTTTTGAAGAATACTCGGAAGAGTTTAGGTCGCTCTTAGATTTAACTATTGCACATGCTGGTGGTAATAGTAACAAGGTGATTGTACTATCAATTCCCGACTATGGTTTTACACCCTTCGGCAAACCAAAGCAAGTGACAATTACCAAGGACATTGATCGGTATAATGCTTCGAACAGGGAAATCTCCCGTAAATATGGCGTTAAGTACTATGATATTACACCCATTTCACGCCATGGGCTCGAACAAACTGATCTTGTAGCTAGTGATAAACTGCATCCCTCAGCAAAACAGTATGCTTTATGGGTAGAAGAGATTCTGAATGATCGAGAATTTTTACAACTATTTGAATAAGTTACATCGGGTAATAAATTGTTACCGAATAGTGTGCCATTTCATCACTTGTTCCAGCTTATCGACATTTAAAATTACCAACTTACTATTTTGAGACTCAATAAGACCTTCCTCTTTAAAATCTGAAATCACGCGAATAACGGATTCTGTCGCTGTTCCTACCATATTAGATAAGTCATCGCGAGATATTGACAGTGCAAAACCGGACTTATCCTCAGGATTAAATTTTCTAGATATCTCAATTAGCGCTTCAGCCGTTCTTTGACGTACTGAGTTATAAGCTAAGTTTAGCAGCTTCTGCTCCTTTTCGGTTACCTTGTTGGATAACATTTCTATGAATTTTTTGGCTACCTCTCGGTTAGTGTAAACCAGCTCATTGAATTCATCTCTCGGAATGCTTATGATATAGGAGTCTTCCATAGCTTCGGCTGAGTCAGGATGATCTTGATTTTCTAGCAAGGCCTCGTACCCGAAAAAATCACCAGCCGAATAAATAGTGGTAATGAGTTCTTTACCTTCCTCATTGGTTTTTATCGTTTTAATTTTTCCTGATTCGATGAAATAAAGGTGGTTAGGGTACTCGCCTTCTCTAAAAATATCGTGTTTCTTTTTGTATAACCGGCTTTTTCTATTTTCATGTAA
>JBCCIX010000661.1:0-1647 GCA_039028075.1 Bacteroidota bacterium
AGATCAGGATCTTGCTGCTTATAACCATCTTGCAAACTGATTTCAGATTCAATAAAACGCAAAGCCCAGTAATTAGCGAGCTCTAAACGAAAACTATTATAGAGTACGAATAAGAAAACAGCGGGCACAGCATAGATTACTATCTGGTCAGGTAAACTACCCGCTTTAAACGCTGAATTCAATCCCTTTTTGAGCTTGATGTAATTTATAAATCCAAAAGAAAAAGCAACGAGCAAGGAGGAAAAGAAACCAATGTTTAGAAATGGAATAGCATATGTACCCTCACTATCGTAGTAATAGTGAACGGTATTATCTCCATAGTCTTGTAAAAGGCTGAAAAAACCAAGGAGCATCAAAGCGTAGGAGAGTTTTTCGTAGATCTCCACCTCCTTGCTACGGCCAATCCAGAACAGTAAAGCCGCCTCACCGGCCCAGAGCAGCGTCACCCAGCTACCGTCTAACTGCACGGGTATAGCAATAGTCACAAATACGATGACCAGCCCGACCACGAAGTAAAAAAGGTTTTTATCCGTAAGTTCTCTTTGGTACAGTGTAAAACCGATAATAAAGTGGATCACGGCATTAGCCAGAGCGAAAACACCCAGCAACCGGCTTCCAATTTCATGGTTTTCCAGGAAGTGATATCCAAAAGAAAAGTAAATGAAAGAGTTGACCAGAAGCAAAATGATATCATCGATCTTAAATTTCTCGCCCTTAATCACTTTGTAGGCCAATAGGATGATGTAGAAAATGATGAAAAACGCTGTATTGAAGATGAAACCTGAAGCTAAATGCTCGTCTACCTTGAAACTAAAGGATGCCCACACAGAAAAAATGAGCCAGGTGAGTCCAAAAGCAACATAGTATAGCTTTTTCCAATTCTTCTTAAAGGAAATGAATAAAATACCGCTATTGACTATGGTCATATAGCTAAAAAGTACCACTTCGTTTCCTTTGCCCTCACTCAGAAGGAATGGGACCGCGTAAGCGCCCACCAGACCGATAAGAGCGATTACCTGCATATTGTATTTCAAGGCCGACAAAACCGCAAAGCCAGTGAATACTACCATCAAGCCAAAAGCAAGGAACTGCGGAATGAGGGCATAGAAATCATAAGCGGCGTAGGTAATGAAGTAGAGTATAGCGATCGCTCCACTTAGGAGTACCGCACTAAACTTCTCATATTTAACCTTGAGCTTGATCGCAAAAATGAGCAGTACCAGTCCAGAAAGATAGCCTAGGATGATTCTGGTAAGTGGATTGATCAGGTCATTGTCAATAGCATATTTAGCACCAATAGCCACACCTAAAATAATGATCGCAATACCGATTTTGTTGATCAGGTTTTCACCAATAAATTTCTCCCAATTAGCGGCGAAAGCAGAAGGCTTGGTAGGCTTATGGGGTGCGTGTGTTGGTACTTGTTCGGTTGTAGTAGCTGCCAGTACGGGTTCTGTCTTTTTGACCTCAGGTTTTTCTACCGGCTCAGGTATCGAAGATTGAGCAGCCTCCTTAAATTCTTGCGGTTCATCCCTCAGCGCTTTAATCTCACTCCTTAGCTCGATTAGCTCTTTCGAAATGCTGTTATGCTGATCCATGAGTTCAGCCAACCGACTGAATAGTTCGTTTATTTTGCTTTCGGACATG
>JBCCIX010000662.1:0-1532 GCA_039028075.1 Bacteroidota bacterium
CATTTTTGTGTTTAAGAGGGATCCGGGATTTACGGCAATGGTCACAATCTTAGAGTTAAGCCTGGCAAATTCGAAAGACCACATCGTCAAGGCAAGCTTACTTTGAGCGTATGTTTCTTGTACAGCACCCTGGCGTTCTCCGGACAAAATCTCCAGCGAAACAGGAGACTGGGCGGCTGAACTCAAGTTGAGTACCCGAGGTTTTTTGCTTTTTTCAAGCAAGGGCTTCAATTCTTGGGTCAAATAGTAAGGAGCCAGGTAATTGACCATAAATCGTAAATCCAAGCCCTCTTCGTTCTGAACCTTCGGACTGTGGAATACCCCCGCGTTATTAATCAGAACATCAATAACGGGAAGGTTGGAAGAAATATCTTCAGCCAGTTTTTTTAGCGATCCAAAACTTGAGAGATCACCAACGACACCAGAAGCTTCTATGGCAAACTCGCTTTTGATCTCGGAAATCACCGTATCAACCTTTTCCGCACTTCGACCATGAATACAAACATGGTGTCCCGCCTTCGCAAATTGAAAAGCTGCGAGCTTTCCTATCCCGTCTGTACTTCCGGTAATTACTATTTTTTTCGTCATGATGTAAACGCTTCTTGGTGGTAGTTATGAAAATGGGGCATTACTTCTTCATTCAATCGATGTAATGTCTCTTCCATATTAGCCTTGTTAAATCGTAGATTGAAAGCCAAGTGATTGACTCCAATTTCCTTAAGTTTTAAGACATAATCGTTGAGATAGTCTATTCCAATACGGAATCCAAGGTGTATCGGCTGCGGCTTGAAATGGTTATCTTCCATCAAGTCGATGTACAAGGGCTGCATGAAAGGTTTATCAAAATTGCCGAACTGTTCCACTAGTGACCGGTACTGGCCAATCGCCTGCTTCTGTTCAAACAGGTTACGCGGGTAGCTCATCCAACCGTCACCGTTTTTCGCATTCCACTCCAGTGATTGCCGGCTGCTTCCGGTGATCAGGAGAGGAATTTTGTGTGCCATAGGCTTGGGCAATACGTCCATCTGTCCGTTTAACCCGCCGTAGTGCTGTGAGGTAATCCGGGGAAAAGACTCCTGCGCTTTTCGTATGTAGTCGAATGCATCACGGAAGAGCTCCCCGCGATTTTCAAAATCGATATTCATAGCTGGATACTCTTGCGGGCGGTCACCAGAAGCAACTCCTAAAATCATCCTACCCTCTGAAAGTACGTCAATGGAGCTCGCTGACTTGGCAATGGTCAAGGGATGGTGAAGTGGTAAGGCAATACTGGAAATACCGAGTGCTATCTTAGTGGTTTGACCCGCTAAAAATGCCAAATACGTAAACGGATCAAAGGTTTGTCCGGCATCTCCAAACGACGGGATATTAATGGGGATATCCCGCACCCATAAGGCCTTGAACCCTAATTCATCGATCAGTTTAACTCGCTTTACGTGATTCTCCATCGTAGGAACCGGCCCTTGGTCATAATTCTCCACAGGAATTACAACTCCCAGGGTAAGCTCACCCGGTTTGAAGGTGTTGTTGTA
>JBCCIX010000663.1:0-1525 GCA_039028075.1 Bacteroidota bacterium
AGTGATATACTAAATAAACCATACTACTGGGATTTGGGAGAACAGACGCAGCAAAAGGCCATGACGCTGCTCAAAAATGAAGACGATATTTTACCGTTGGGGAAATCAAAACTTAAGGTTTATATTGAAAATATGGACGCTACTGTAGTTCAGGAATATGTTGAAGTGGTATCGTCTGTTTCAGAAGCGAATCTGGCTATTGTCCGTCTTCATACGCCTTGGTATCCTGCTGAGAGTCCCAATCCTTACGTTAAGGGATTTCATCATGGTGATCTCAATTTTAAAGGAAAAGAAAAGGAGCGATTAATAAAGCTTCTTGATCGAGTGCCTACTGTGGTGGACATCTACTTAGATAGGCCGGCTGTTATCCCTGAAATAGCTAGTAAGGCAAAAGCACTCATTGCAAATTATGGAGCCAGTGACAGGTCAGTTTGCGAGGTGCTTTTTGGAGTCGCAAGACCTCTGGGAAAGCTACCTTTTGAACTTCCTTCTTCTATGACAGCCGTTGAAGATCAACTTACTGACGTGCCCTATGATAGTAAAGACCCACTATTTGAGTTTGGTTTTGGACTTAGCTATTCAAGGTAACCGTTGAAAGTTGATTTATAATTCTTAAAAAAAATGGACAAATATGAATAACCATTCTGCCCACTGGAGGAATAGAAGTTTCACCGTCTTATGTCTATTGAGTTTGGTAGGGCTTGGCTCTCTCGCCTGCCAACATGAAAATTCAGATATACAACCCAATGTATTATTCATTGTAGTGGACGACCTGAATGACTATGCTGGTTCATTTGGAGGCCACCCGCAGGTGAAAACACCTAACATAGATAAACTGGCCGCTTCTGGAATCGTCTTTACCAACGCACATACCAATGCACCTATTTGTGTGCCCTCTCGTAATAGCCTGTTTACAGGTGTCTATCCACATAAATCACAAGACTTTGGTTGGGAGAAAGTGTGGGAGCAGGCTACCCTTAAGCACAACAAAACTCTTTTTGAGCTCTTTCGAGAGAATGGTTACACCGTCATGGGTAGCGGAAAGCTTCTTCACTTCAATGATCAACAGTATTGGGACGAATGGGGGGTTGATATTAACGACTATGGCCCATTTGCATTTAATGGTTTTGAAACGGTCGGACATCCTTCCGTTCCTGAGCCCTTTCGCAGTATAGGGCGAGTTAACGGTGGTTTTGCACCTCTTTCTGACATTCCTACTTTTCCTGATAGTATTTCTAAGGGGAACCCTACAGGTTGGGCTTACCGTGGAGGAGATGATGAGTTTCTCAATTACACTGATGATGAGCACAGAGACCTGATGCCGGATGAAATGCACGCACTGTGGGCGGCAAATAGGCTCAGGGAAATGGATCAGGGAAGCTTAGATCAGCCTTTTTTTATGGGTGTAGGTTTTGTGAGGCCACATACTCCCTTGTATGCTCCCAAGCGATTCTTCGACCTGTATCCGCTAGACGATTTGGTTCTATCAGAAATTTTGGAGGATGACGCAAACGACACCTACTAT
>JBCCIX010000664.1:0-1522 GCA_039028075.1 Bacteroidota bacterium
CCGTAGGCTATGATCTTACCGTCCCTAACTGCTGCCGCGGGGGCATTGCTGCCTTTGAAATACCAGTTTTGAGGTTTAATAAAACTCCAATTGCTCATATCATCGGATACCCAGTAGCCATGTGAGCGTGTCACAAATAGATAATACTTTCCTTTATAGTTCACTACGGCGGGATCAGCACCTGACCGGTATGAGACGTTATTTCTGGCCCGGTAGTGTGACATGTAGGAGTAGTCAATGTCAATGGGATTGCAATAGGTGGTATGGTTCTTTTGTTTGCCTCCAAGTTTAGGCGTTTGATCGGGTGCTTTTTGAGTGCATCCTAAAGTGAGAATGAGTAAAAAAAAGCCGGCTTTTTTCATGTTATCTATTCCGGTCCCTATCCGTGGAAACACTGACTTTGGCCAGACTTCCGAAGTTTTTAAAACTTCGGAAGTCTTACTTCGATCAATAGGTTCCCAGATGAAGGCTTGAAGTGCATTTATATATTTTTAGTGAATACAAATAATCAATTGCATCAGTTGAACCTCAAAAATTCCATAATTCTCGACTAGGTAATGAGTTTAACATCGTATGCCTTAAATTGATTATCGCTTGATATTAGAGGGATATCCTCAAGCATGGACTGGCTTAAGATCAATCTATCGAACGGGTCACGATGATGTAATGGCATATCAACTATGCCAAAAATGTGATTGGCCTTAACTTCAATTACGCTAATATCGTTATCCAACGTTTCTACCATGAATTCTTCCAGATTTACCGGAAGTGTCAACTTTCCAATATTGATTTTGACAGCCATTTCCCAAAAACTTACCTGACTAACGCAAAGATCGTTTTCCGGGTTTTTGATAATTGAAATCATATCAGTGGTAAGTTTCTCAGGTTCCCCAAAAATCCAAATCAATACTTGAGTGTCAAGTAGGTAAGCCATTACATATCATCTTTAAAATCGTTCAACGGCTCATTAAAATCCGCAGACATACGTATTTTTGCTTTATACCTGCCGAGTTTCCTCTCCTTTTTCTTTTTTGGAGCGTCAGGTATCAATTTCTCAAGCTCTTCTATTAACTTTTTTTTATCGGCTGTAGGTAGTTGCTTTGCTAAACTAAAGAGTTGTTCAAACCCAATCTCGAATTTTAGTTCCATGTATAAGTTATCTGTTGTCATACTAAATTTACAAATAATTGGTCTTAACCCTTACCATCGTCCTTTGAACCAAAAACTTCGGAAGTCTTTCTTCGATCAATATGTACCCTTATATCCATGGTCAAACCGGGCTCCACGATCTCTCTTTAAAGGGATTTGCATGCCCCCTGTTTCTTCCAGCCAATCGAAAATATCGTTTCGAAGTGTTTTAGCAATTTCCTGGTGCTCGGAGCTTCTTATTAGATTTTGGGTTTCATAGGGATCATTTTCCAAATCGTACAGTTCGTTCAAGTCCCATAATCCGTAATAACGAATGAACTTGTACTTATTGGTTCGCACCGCGTGTACCGTCGGCGTTTGGGGAAAAGGCCGC
>JBCCIX010000665.1:0-1509 GCA_039028075.1 Bacteroidota bacterium
AGCTGCTCCATATTCGACTTATCCTGCAGGGTTACTTCCTCGGGGATCCCCGTCAAAGTTCACGATCTGGTCTAAGAAGATTCAAACAGCTAAGACAATTTTTGGAGCTCCTTGACGGTAATCTCGCGGATGCCATTTTAGACCTTGCTGTAATAAGGGTTCCCGATGCCGAACCCTTTGGCCACCTGCTTTTGCAGCCGCCTACCTTTTCGATATTGGTTCTAAGTTCTGAGGTAGTAATCTTATATTTTACTTCCTTAACGAAGACCTACGCACGATCAGCTCAGTTTCCAACGTCTTGGTAATCGGTTCAACCATAACCTCATCTTCTGATTCAATTTCTTTAATGAGTAATCGTGCCGCTTCCTGTCCCATTTCAAAACCGCGTTGATCCACGGTGCTTAACGTCGGTTCGGTCAGCTCGGTAAATCGCCAGTTGCTGAACCCAACTATTCCAAATTCGTCCGGAATTTTTAATCCTTTTTCTTTGGCCGCGATCATGGCACCCAACGCTGATATATCATTGCTTGCGAAGATAGCATCTGGCGGGTTTTCCGAATTCAAAAGTTTGGTGGTCAACGCCTTGGCTGGTCGCTCGTCGTCAGCTAAATTTTCATACACCACGTGGGAAGCAAGGTAGGGCAACTTATTTTCTCTAAGGGCTGCTTTATAGCCCTCTAATCGCTGTTTGCTGATTTGTAAGTTTTTAGCACCTGCCAAGTGCGCAATGCTCCGGTACCCCTGCTGGATCAAATGATGGGTCGCGTTGTAGGCGGCTCCATAGTCATCCACAATTACTTTGCTGCAATTGATCGCCTCGCAGACCCGATCGTAAAATACCATAGGAACACCCCTGGCGTACAACGATTCAAAATGGGCGTAGTCCGTAGTGTCCTTTGACATGGAGGCTAGGATACCATCCACGCGATTGTTAAAGAGCGCCTTTACGTCTCTCACCTCCTTTTCATAGGACTCGTTACTTTGCGAAACAATAACGCTGTAGCCGGCACCGTAGGCAATATCTTCGACCCCACTGATCACGGTTGAAAAAAACCAGTGTACCACTTGCGGTATCACCACCCCGATGGTATTACTTTTGCTGTGCCGAAGACTAAGGGCAATACTATTGGGTTGATAATTGAGTTTTTCGGCAAGCTCAGATACTAATTTTTTCGTTTCAGGACTAATGTCCGGATGGTCTTTAAGGGCACGCGAAACCGTAGAAGGCGAGATCCCTAATTCTCGGGCAATATCCTTAATCGTTACCTGACTGCTTTTCATGGTAGATAGCACTTGATCCAAATCAAAATTAATCACTAGAAGGCTTTAGTCTATATCATTTGAACGTTTTTTTAAACTTGCCAAGGGCAGCTATTTTACACAGCAGTAGATAACCAGTATGGCCTCTTTTTGCTCAAAAAGCGTACTGGCTTGTGCAAAAGCCTCCGTACTTAATCTGTTTACTATTTCTAAAAAAAAGTTAAACAAAGTGATTCTATATCCTCTAAA
>JBCCIX010000666.1:0-1509 GCA_039028075.1 Bacteroidota bacterium
CAATGAATCTTCCTCAACAGGATACACATCTTTCATCGGTACAGTTTGAAGACTCCTTAATTTTCTTCGATAAGAAACCGGTTCTAGGAGCAAATAGCGGTTTTTACTAGCTTCAAGTATTTTAGGTGTAGAATCCTCTTTGAAGTAGCTGAAACGTTTTCTTAATTCTTCTTCATCGTGAATGAACGCACTTTGATAAGCAGGGCAGATCATACGCTCAGTACAGGCCTGTACCATAAGTAGGCAAAGCACACCTAGTATAATAAGATAAGAATACTTCATTAAGTGGCGCATTTCTGACTATAGCCAGAACGAAAAATAAGCCAAATTCGCGTATTTTCTGTAAAACGTTAAAGGTAGTTTGAAAAAGTAATACGATACAAGTATAAAATGAAAAGAGTTAGCTTATCATTTATCCAAGAAGCACTTGCGCATTACCTCCTTAATTTCCTCAACAAGTCGATCTACATCTTCTTTTTTCCGCTCCGGATTGCCAAAATAGACCCTTAAATGGATCCGTTCCTTCAGTCGAGTGCCCGTAATGAATATATTACCTCTTGATTCGATCCACTGGATCATTTTGGTACTAATCCGATCATTTTCTGCAGCACTTAGGTCAGGATCAGCATAACGAAAGCAAAGTATAGAAAGTGGATGATGTGGGTCAACCACCATATTATGCAGCTTGCGAATTTCTTTTGCCAAATAATCAGTCATCAAAATATCTTGCTCAATAAAGTGAGTCAATTGATCAGCACCATAATACTTCATGGTAAACCATACTTTTAGTGCCCTAAACTCTTTGGAAAGTTCAATGGTGTGTTCGGATGATTCCCATCTCTGCGCTTTACTGTCGGTAAATAGGTAGTCAGGTGTATAATGAATGGCTTTTGGAATAGTTTTAAGCAACACACAACTAGCCTCAAAAGGGACATACATCCACTTATGTCGATTAATAATCACCGAATCAGCACGATCTACTCCCTCGAATAAATGCTTATAATCTGGTAATCGAATAGCTGGTAATCCATACGCACCGTCTACATGGTACCATACATTGTATTCAATAGCTAAGTCTGCCAGTTCATCCAATGGGTCTACACTTCCTGTATTTGTAGTTCCTGCGTTACCAATTATCGCCAATGGCTGAAACCCGTTTTTCAGATCTCTCTTAATTGAGTCCTGTAGTTTCGGGACATCAATGCGATAATCTCCGGTAACTTCAATTTTTCTAAGATGATCACGGCCAAGGCCTAAAAATACCATCGCCCGATCAATACTCGAATGCGTCTGATTTGAACAATACACTGTTAAAGGTTTCTCCCCGTAAAATCCATCCATTTCACGATTTGGGAACTTAGCCGCCAATGCAAAATGTAGCGCCATTAAATTGGACATAGATCCACCCGAAGTAAGAACTCCTTTATTGAACTGAGGCAAGTGAACGAACTCCCCTACCCATTGAACCACCAATTGCTCTAGTTCAGAAGCTATGGGGGAATTATTCCA